>JAOPWT010000182.1 GCA_025965555.1 Mycobacterium sp. | reverse complement strand
GTACGGATCACCCTTACTCGCGATCGGTGTCGGCAGGAGTGGAGGTGCACACTATCAACGTGAGCGACGTGGGATGAGTCCACCGCGCGAGCCCGATGTCGGCGCTGGCTCGACCATTGATGACCTGCTGGATCAGGCGGTCGCGGCGATCAACCGTGGAGATCGGGTGGCCGCCACCGCGCTGGCCGACCACGTGCTGGCCGTCGACCAGGGAAATGCCGATGCGGAGGATCTTCTTGCCGCCCCAGGTGATGGTGGTGAGATCCGGCGCTTGACGATCCTGTACGTGGACCTGGTCGATTCGGCGGTGTTGTCCAGCCACGCCGAGCTCGACACCTACGGGCTACTGGTGAGCCGGTATGACGGCGCGGTGCTCTCGCGGAGGCCCGCGGCTATCTGACTCATGCCCTCGTCCAGGTGGACAAGCAGCCGCCGGGCCGCGCCCGCGACATGCGCGAGATGGCGGTGCGCATGGAGCGTGGATTCCTCGCGTCCGCCGCAGAGGGACCACTGAACCCCGCCACGGCGTTCGACTTCGAGGACTGCCTGCCGCTCGGCGGCACCGACGTGCGCGACGACGAAGTGGTTGGCACACTGCTCGCCCTGGCCGGCTACTACTTCGCCGTCGGGGATCTGCCCCGTGCCGCGCGCGTGCTGATCGCATCGCGCGCAGGCATGACCGCAGAGCGGGAGTACTTTCGGCCCGCGATCGAAGCCGGTATCGGCATCACGACGTGGTTGAACGGTGAATTCGCCACCGCGCGTGCGCAGATGGAAGCGGCAACGGCGGAATTCGCCGCAGCGGGCCACCACACTCTCGAGGCGCTGTGGTTCGCACCGACCGACCCCATGACCATGGCGCACGGGGTCCGCAGCCTCGATCGGCTTGCGGGCGGAGACCTTCGCGGCGCCGACGCTCAGGTGCTGCAGGCCGCGCACCGGGCCGACGAACTCAGCTTTCCGCAAGGCCCGTTCAGCCTGGCCTTCGCGCGCTTCTTCGAGATTTGGATACGCATCGAGGCGCGTCAGCTCGATCGCGCCGCCACCCTCACCACCGAGCTGATCGACCACGCCCATCGGCACGGCTTCGAAGTCTGGGCGCTCTGGGGCGCTGCGCTGCGAGCCATAGTGGAGGCCATGGGTTCGATTCGCGCCGACGACGCCGACCTGATGTCCGCTCAGGTCACACGCGCGACCGAAATGGTGAGAACCGTCCGCGACGCCGGACTGACGGTTTTCATCACGTTGTTCGACGGTGCTCTCGCACAGCTGCTGACCGCCATCGGTCGTCGCGAAGAAGCTCGCGCTCAAGTGAATACGGCCCTCGCGCTGGGCCGCACCATCGACATGTGTTTCTACGAGGCCGAACTGCTGCGCCTTCGCGCGCACACCCACACCGACTCCGAGGCCCGTCGAGCAGATCTCGCCGCCGCCCTCGGCGTTGCCCGCCGACAGGGTGCTCCCCTGTACGAACTCCGCGCCGCGCTCGATGACTTCGAACTGCGCGGAGAGCCTGCCCGTGCGGCACTCGACCATGTAGCGGGCCGGTTCGCCGCCGACAACCCACTGCCCGAACAACAGCGTTATGTGTCGGTCCTGGCGTCGTTCAAATCGCACCTCGAATGACTGCTGCGTCTGGGATCGTCAGGCCGCCGGTGTCCGCTCACTCACCACCAAGTAGTGGACAACGGGCTCATCGACCCCCTTGACTGCCGCCGGTGCGCAGGCCTCCAACTCAAAGTCGTTCCGCACCAAGGACTCAGCTGCATCGGAGACGACAACTGCGCCCGGTGGTGCTAGACCCGAGATCTCAGGCGCCACGTTGGCGGCCATCCCGGAGAAGTCGTCTTGGGCGGCGTCCAGATACACCAGACCACAGTGCACCCCCACTCGGACGTCAACGCCGAAACCGAATCGACGTTGCGACTGAGCACTGAGCCGCGCCACCTCCCGCGCGATCTCCATCCCGGCCCTCACCGCGCGGCGCGGATCGTCCTCACGCGCACTCGGATGGCCGAACACCGCCAGCAATCCATCGCCCTTGGTAGAGCCGATCTGCCCGTCGCATTCGGTCACGATGCACAGCACCTGTTCGCGGTATCGCCCTACCACCAAGCGATAGGTCTCAGGCTCCACGTGGGTGGACAGCGCCGTCGAATTCACCAGGTCGGCGAAGAACAAGGTCAACCGCCGGATCGCACCGACGTTTCCGGCGTCTGCCAACAGACCATCGACATCGGCGGGCCTGTCAGTCACCGCGACATCGTCTCATTCAGCCCTGCGCCGTGGGCTGGATCGCGACGACGGCGCCTGAGCGCTCCGTTGACCTCGACCTCGATCCGCGACTAAGTGTCACCACGCCGAAATGGGACAAGATTGCAGTAGTGCACTACTGCGAACGTTCCGCCGCACGCGAGCGACGATTCCCCTGGCGTGGCGCCGCGATCCGAGCCGCCGCACTGGCACCCATCGAGGCACGTAGAAGTTCAGGGGGATCGCATGACCGCCGCTACGGCCGATCCGTGCAAGCCATCCATCCCGAACGGGATGAATCCGCCAACGGTGCGCTCGCCCAAGCTCATCCAGGGTATTGGTTTCGCATTCCTTCGCCGCAAGGCGATGCGGAAGTGGATCAAGCGGCATGGACACATCTTCGAACTCAACGTCCCGATCTTTGGTCGATCCGTCGTCGTCTCCGACCCGGATCTGGTGAGGTCGGTGTGCACCGCGAGCACCGAACAGCTGGTCAATGTGCAGCCGAATCTCGGCAATTGGTTCGGCCCCGGGTCGGTCTTTGGCCTTGACGGGTCTCGGCATCGTGATCGGCGGCGGCTGCTCGCACCGGCGTTTCACGGTCAGAGCCTCAAAATCTACGAGAAGGTAATCGAGGACGAGACACTGGGTGAAAGCGCGAATTGGCCTGAGAACAAAGAATTCCGGATTCTCGAACCGATGAACAGGATCACGTTGAACGTGATCTTGCGAACCATCTTCGGTGCCGAGGGGACCGAACTCAGAGAACTGCGCGAGATTGTCCCGCCCTACATGAAACTCGGGCAGATCCTGGCATTCGCGCCGGCGCCGCCATTTCGGATCGGACGCCACAACCCGTGGGGCAAGCTGCACGATCTGCGCACGGCGTTCGACCAGATCGTCTGCACGCTGATCGCGAAGGCCGACGCCGATCCGGGACTCGGCGAGCGGGCGGACATCCTGGCATTCTTGCTACGAACGGATCGCGGCGACGGAACCGGGATGCCGCGGCCGGACATCTGCGACGAACTGTTGACCCTCGTCTGTGCCGGCCACGAAACCACCGCATCAGCACTGGCCTGGACGTTTGAGCGATTGCGGCGCCACCCGGACGTGCTGGCCGAATTGGTCGGAGAGGTCGACGCGGGCGGTAGCGCCTTTCGTCGAGCCACGATTTTGGAGTCGCTGCGAGTACGCACCGTCATCGACGTATTCGGCCGCCGAGTCAGTTCGCCCAACTTTGACCTCGGCGAGTGGCGGATTCCGGATGGCCGCACGGTGTTGGTGCGCATTGCCGACGTTCACGAGGATCCGCAAATCTACCCTCAACCCGACCAATTCGTTCCGGCTCGCTTCCGCGGTACCAAGGCGGCGGCACCAGCGTGGCTGGCGTTCGGTGGCGGAACACGGCGATGCATCGGCGCTGACTTCGCGATCGCGGAGATGGATGCCGTGTTGCGGACGGTGCTGCAGAATTTCCGAATCCAGACCGATGCCGCCGTCGATGAGAAGTCCTACTTCCGGGGCGTCGCCCATATCCCGAAACTCGGCGGCCGCGTCGTAGTGAACCGGCGAACGTAGCGACCTGTGTCGACTCGGCTGATGAGACCACTGAACGCGGAGCGGCTCGAGGTCCGCTGCAACGTCGGCGACGTCATGGTCGCAAACTTGGCGGTCCACGTGGTCTTCTTCTTCGAGCGGCGGCTCGACACCCGAGCACTCGGCAGCGCCTTTGCGCGGGCGCTCACGAACCTGCCGATCTTCGCGGCGCGAATGGCCACCGTCGAGGGCAGGATGCGCATCCGATGTGAGGGCCAAGGTGTGCCCTTCACCTCGGTGTCGTCGGGGCGCACCCTGCGGGAGGCGATCCGTTCGGCGTCGGAGGACACCGGACTATGGCTCGTCGACCGCGTGAACGGAGCCACGGCTCGATGGGGATGGGGCCCGCTGTGCAAGGTGCGGGTCACGCACCTCCTCGACGATGCGACCGCGATCGGTTTCTCGTGGCACCACTCGATCGGTGACATGCGCACGGCGATGCACTTCATGAACGCGTGGGCTGCCGCCGCGGCCGACGAGCCACTCGCCGAGCCGTTGCTCGTCGAAGACCGCGCTGCTTACCTCGACGAGCATCTCCCCGCCGATGGCGCGCGGGAGCCCGGGGTGCGTTGTCTCGGACTCGCAGAACTGGCACGAAGCACGCTGTACCTGGCAAAGGACGCGCGAAAGCAGCGGACGCTGAGCATCTACTTCGGAGAAGACGAAATCGCTCGCATGCGCGACGCCTACGGATACCAGACGCGCTTGTCCGCGAACGACGTTGTGTGCGCTCATATTTCCGAAGTGCTCATGAGGGCGGATCCCACGGTGGATGGCCGCACCCTCGCCATCGCCGTAGACGCGAGGAGTCGTTGTGGTCTCGATCCGATGCTCATCGGCAACATCATCACGACGTTGAATGTCGACCTGCGGCGCGGAGAGGCTGCCGGCGCGATCGCCGCGCGCATCCGCCACACCGTGGACCACTTCGCCGACGAGCACTGCGACATGCGCATCAACCAACGGTTCCTCGACACTGCGGGTGCATGGCGAGGCGCTCGCTGTGTCGCCGCTGCCTTCGATCCGGCCCGGTGGAACCCGCTTGTCTCGAACTGGAGCGGCTTTGGCATTCATCGCATCCGGTTCGAAGACACCTTCACGTCCTACTGCACGCCGTTGATGAGTTTGCCCGTTGCGGGACTCGGTGCGCTGGTGGACGGCGCGGACGGGCGGGGACTGGTATTTCAGATGTCATTGCCGCCCAACGACTTCGAGGCGATGTCAAGCCCCGCCGTCGAGGAACACGTGCACCGGTTCCGGTGCGCAGGCGACGACATTCCGCGATTGCAACGTGAGGTTCACGGCTAACAGCTGCCATGCGGCCGTCAACTGCTGCGCAGCACCTCGGCCGTTTCCAGCCGCCGTGAATGGATCACGGGATACACCGCGGCGGCCAGGACGAGCACGAACACGGCCGTCACTCCGGTTAGGAGCGGCCCCGGCAGCACACCCCATTGAATCTTGATGCCGTAGTACACCGTTGACCCCAGTGACCAGAGATACGTGAGGCCCACTCCCCCAAGCACGGCGAGGGCAGCGACCAGCAATCCGAGCAGTCCGGCGTTGGCGAGGATGACGGCCTGTTCTTGTCCGGAGGTCGCCCCAATCGCCCGCAGCACGGCTCGCTCCCGCTTGCGTTGGACGAGTCCCAACACGAACACGTTCAAAACGCTGATACCGGCGGCTGCCATCACCACGTAGCCCGCGATCGTGAACGGTTTCAAGAAGCGCGTGATCCCGCTTGTTGCCTCCACGCGCCACTGCTGGTTGTCGTACACCGACAGCCCGGCTCCGAGGTTCAGGAAGTCGTCGCGATGAGCAGTGGCCTCTGCGGGAGAGGAATAGTCGACGGCGACCTCGTCGCGTACGGCGGCCCAGTCGGCGCGCGCCAGCCCTTCCGAGACGAGGACGATGTCGCCGACTGCGGTGTCGTTGATCATCTGCGGCGCAAAGATCCCGGCCACCCGGTAGTGCTTCGCCCCTTCGACGGTGCGCAGCTGGACCGTTTCGCCCGTGCTGACGCCGAGCCGGCTCGCCGCAATTTGGCTGAGGCCTATCTCACCATCCCGCAATCCCTGCCAGAACATGTCAGGGGCATCGCTTGGTTCGTACAGGGCCCGGCTGTACCAATCGCCCGGCGTGATGCCAATGACGATGCGCGACAACGTCCCTGACGAGATCGTCGAACTCCAGCGCGTTGAGATGTCCCGTCCGTTGGCGGCGCCGGTCACCATCGCGAACGTGGGGTCGGAGAGTCGGCTGTCCCGCTGATCGAGCACCGACTGGGCAGAAATCAGTAAGGCGGCTGGCAGTCGGTCGGCTTTCTGCGCGGCAACCTGCTCGGTGCCGAGCAGCTGCATGCTGTGCGAGCCGATGGCCAAGCTGGTGCCTTCGGCGAGTAGTGCGGCGGAGAAGGCGAACAGCAGCGTGTAACGACGAAGGTCGGCACCAAGCAGACGCCCGACGGCGGGACGCCTGCGCGCCAGCACCTCGATCAACGACGCGGCGCCACGCGGCGCGATCCACACCGTCACCAACACCACCCCGCCCAACCCCACCGTCATTCCGTTGATCCCCACCTCCAAGGGCAGCGATCCGCGCTCGAAGATCTTCAACACGACGACGGCGCCTGCCAGCATCGCCGCCCCGGCGGCAAGTGGCCACATCGGTATCCTTCTGCCGCGCTGCACTCCGCCTGCGCTGGCCATCGACGCCAACGGCCCTTCGCGGACCAACCTGACGGCGGGCCCGATCATCGCGAGGATTCCGCAGACGATCCCCGCGGCTGCTCCGATCACGATCAAGCTCGGCGTGAAGTGCGCGGCGATGGTGCCCCCCGAGCCAGCCAACATCGATCGCCCGAAACTCTCCACCAGATATGTCCCGAGCAGGAAGCCAGTCGGAACTCCCAACAGTCCCCCCAACACCCCGACAACGGCGCCTTCGCAAAGCATCCCGCCGAACAACCCAATGGGTTTGGCACCGATCGCGCCGATGGTCCCCATCACCGCTCGCCGATCCTCGATGGCCAGCAGGATGGTGTTCACGGCGATGAGGAATCCGATCAGGACGCCGGCCAGCACGGTGAGGTTGAAGCTCTGGGTGGCGTTCTCGAACACGGCCGGCTGGTGTGGCCGGGGCGAACCCGCCGTTGCGACGCCGGCGGTGACGCGGTCGATGTCGGCCATGACCTGAGCGCCCGGTCTCGGCAGT
>JAOPWT010000172.1 GCA_025965555.1 Mycobacterium sp. | reverse complement strand
TCGACCGCGCCGACCCAATGATCGATCGCGGCCACCGTCTTGACCTCCGACATCGGTTCCCACTGCCGCAACGCCGAGGCTAGCGCCAGGTCCACCGTGCCCAGCGCATCGGGATCCTTGATCAGCGCGGTGCGCCACACGATCGTCGACATCAACCGATACGAGCCGAAACCTTCGGCGAACACCGCCGCCACCCGGGGTAGCCGGTCGCGCAGCATCGTGGCCACCAACAGCTGATTGGACGCTGCGGCCGAGGTGATCTGCTCGGCGGCGCCGATCTCGGCGCACACCGCACCCCAGTTGTCGAGGTACCACTGCTCACGCTCGGCGGACCCGTCGGCGCCCTGGCACGCATCGAGCACGGCCACCATCGCCTGCAGCCGGCGTGCACACGCGGCGGCTTCCACCCGCGCCCACCCACCGACCGCCGCCGCCCCACCAGCCGACCGGACCTCGGCAACAAGTTCATCGAACATACGAGCGACGCTATCCACCCCCCACGACCCCACACCCCCGCACCAGACACCCCGGGCCAGTCGCCTGTGGATGAACTCGCAACTGTGGATAACTTCCTACCGCGGCGGACTAGGACCGATCGCTGTCGCCCCTTCGCCACACACTCGAGGCAAGTACGACAGAAAGGAAGCCACGCCATGTGCTGGCAGTGCGACCACCCCGAAAAGACTTTGGACGACTACCTAGAGCTGCTTCGTGAGCAGATCCTGAGGCATGGCTGGGTCATGCAGTACGTCGAAGACGACAAGATGCCCTTCGCCTACACGATCGGACTCCACGATCGTGGCCTTCCCGAACTTCTCGTCACCGGCCTGGACCCACAGCGGGCCGGGTGGCTACTGAACACCTTTGCAAAGCGCGTGTTGAGCGGCCGAAGGCCCACGGCGGGAAATGAGGTGCTCCTGCCAGCGGGCACCCGACTCGAACTCGTCGACGTCGAGCACCCCGATGCGCACATGGACATGGCCATCGCGATCGAGGGCTCCGGCATCCGCGCCGTCCAGCTGGTGTGGGCGGATGGCCGCGGCCGGTGGCCATGGGCGCCGGGCTTCAACGACGGTCACCGGCAACAGGTGCTTGGCGCCCGAACGAAACGCCGTGCGTCGTGACTACTGGCCCGGCGGTGGTGGCGCCAGTGAGGCGCACGCCTCCATCGCGTCGTCCCAGACCCCCTGGTCGACGCCGGGAGGCGCCGGCGGCGTCTGTCCCGCACCCTCATGCGCATGCGGGGGGCCGTTGGGATGCTCACCGCCGCGGCCTCCAGGGCCTTCCGGTCCATTCGGGCCGCCGGGGCCACCGTCCGGCGGGGCAGGAACGCCGTTGTCGGTCAGGCACTTCGAGAATGCCGCGTGGTCGGGACCCGCCATCGCGGATGCTGTCGAAGACGACGCCGAAGCCGTTGCCGCCGTGGGGTGGAATCTCCACTCGTCGAACACGCCGCCGTCCCGGCGATGAGTGCGGCCGCGACCGCAGCCATTGACGCGTTTCGGCGTGAGCTGTGCCCGCGCCGAGTCGGCGTCAGAAGGCGTAGCGGTGGAACTGCGCCATCGTGCGCAGAACAGGCACCCGGTTCATCACCGCGGCCATCACCCGGTAGCCCCCTGGCAGACTCGCAAACGCCTCCGCTTCGAACACTGGCACCCACGCCAGCAGTCGCGTACCGGGCACGGCGTCGAGGATGTCGTCGGGACCGTTGATGCCCCAGTGCAGGGTCACCCCGGCGCGGCGGACCACGGCGTTGGTCCACTGCGATTTGATGCCCACGGCGTTGAAGGCGTCGAACTGGAGTTCACCGGCCGGAAAATGACCAACTATGCTGCGCAGCAACGCAATTCCATCGTTGCAGGTCAGGTACATCGTCAGGCCTTCGCCAAGGGCGAGCGTCGGCCGGTCGTCGGGAACGTCCTTCAGGTAACCGGTTTCGGTGACCGAGGCGGCGACGACGTGATTGTGCTCGCGTGAAGGCAGGAGCTTGCGCCTGAGTTCGGCGACGTCCGGATAGTCCACGTCGTACCACTCGACGTCGGGTCCTGGATCCAGTCGGAGGTAGCGGCTGTCCAGCCCGCACCCGAGATGCACCACCGTGGCCCGTGGATGGACCGCGAGGAACTGGCGGGTCCAGCGATCGAAGTGCGCCGATCGCATGCTGACCGACGGGGCATTGCGGGGCGTCATCGAAGTCCTCGACCAGTCGTAGTCCAGCCGCCCGACGATCTCTCTGGCCCAGGTGTCGTGCAGCACCGAATCGGGTCGGTCGGCGTCGAGCGCCTTGGCATGCAATGTCGCGAGCATCGTCTGCGGCGCACCGGACAGGTCGACGTGGATCTTGTCGGTCACGGCTTCCAGGCTAGGCCCGCCGGTCAGCCGGTTTGCTTGCTCCTGCGCTTGGCCTCCCGCAGACCCACCCAGAATCTGGCGGCCTCGCGGATCGACTCCTCGACCGGCCTTGGCTGCCAACCGAGTTCGCGCTTTGCCTTGCTGCAGTCGACCGGCGCTTCGGCCCGCATCAACCGCAGCGACCCGATCGACAACTGCTCGTCGGTGCGCTTCAGTCGCGCCTTGGCACTGCCGAGCACCGCCATCGCCCACGACATCGCCAGCGGCACCGACTTCGTCGGCGGCGGCACTCCCGCGGCTTCGGCGGCAATGCGGACAACGTCGGCGTTGCTGATCATCTTCTCCGAGATCAGGTAACGCTCGCCGACGCGGCCCTTGGCCGCTGCCAGGATCAAAGCCCTTGCCGCGTCATCGATCCCGACGGCCTCCAGCTCGATGCCCTTCATCACGAAGGGCAGCTTGCCGAATGCGGCTCCGGCGATGATCGCACCGTGCGGGGTGCGCCCCCAGTCGCCGGCGCCGTAGGTCGTCGACACGCACATCGCGACGGCGGGAAGGCCGTGGTCGCGGGCGTACTGCATGACGAGGTTCTCGGCCTGCACACGCGACCGGACGTACGGCGTCAGCCCGCGGAGCCGTTTGGTCGGCGACGGTTCGCCTCCGTCGACGATCGCGTCGTCCTCGGTGGCCGTGCGGCCACGCTTGCGTCCGACGGTGACGTAACTGCTGGTGAATACGAAGCGCTCGAGGTCGGCGCCTTTGGCGACCTCGAGCACGTTTCGGGTGCCCTCCACGTTGGTGCGGAAGAGCGGGGCAGGGTCCTTGAGCCACCCGCGGGTGTCGACGACGCAGTAGTAGACGACGTCGCGGCCCGCCATCGCGTCGCGAAGAACCCCATCGTCCCAGACATCGCCGATGAAGCGCGTGACGTCGAGGTCGTCGATCCCGATCGTGTTGGCGCCATCCCGCACCATGACGCGGACGTCCTGCCCATCGCCGACGAGCTGCCGGGTGACGTGCGAGCCGAGGTAGCCGTTGGCGCCGATGACGAGGGCGGTCATCTGGCCTGACCGAACTTCGCCATCCACGCGGCCGCCTCGTCGGGCAGCGTGCCCAGTTCCTTGGCCTTCGTGCACCACTTCACGGTCGCCGACACGAAGCGCAGCGGGTTGTAGACGTCTTCCTGACGGCACCACTTCCCGTCGCCCGCGTAAGTGACGATCGAGATGTTCGTGGCGCTGATGATCGTGCCGTCGCCGGGGTCGCGCATCGGGTTGTCGAGCTCGCAGAGCACCCGATTCGTTGCTTCGTCGTAGACGGTCCACAGCGACGGGAACGACGTCATGTAGCTACCAGGGAAGTTCTCCATCGTGTTCCAGATCCATGGCCGGACCTGTTCGCGTCCGTGCATGGTGCCTGCCGCGTGTTCGACGTAGGTGATGTCGTCGGAATACTGGTCAACCCATGGATCCCAGTCCCTGGTCTCGGCGGCCCGTGCGACCGTGGCCTCGAATCCGGCGAACGCCTCGACCAACTCGTCGCGACTGAAAGTGCTACCCGTCACATCCAGAACTAGAACACGTTCTACCAGCCTTTGTCGAGCGGCCGTATCGTCGCCTGCGTGAACATCGTGCGAGCGGTGGCGGTCGGCGCAACCGTCGCGTTAGTGACGGCGCCCGCCGCATCCGCAGCGGACTTCGCCGGCCTCGTCGACATCGGCGGTGTCCGCAGTCTGTTCCTGAACTGCCAGGGCGAGGGCTCGCCGACGGTGTTCGTCATCCCGGGCAAGGGCAGCTACGCCGAGGCGTGGAATGCCGCCGTTGCGCCGGGCGACCCGACCCGGTCCTCGCCCTACGACCTGATCGAAGAGGCGAACATCGCCGCCAGTCCCGACGCCGCACAGCCCCTGGTGGCGCGGACGACGCGGATCTGCACCTACGACCGACCCGACACCCGACCGGACGGTACCGACCTGTCGACGCCGGCGCCACAGCCGCACACCGTGCAATCCGACGTCGACGACGTGGTGAGTCTGGCTGGCGCAGCGCAACTTCCGACACCGATCGTCTTCGTTGCCCATTCGTACGGCGGTCTGGTCCTCGACCTGCTCGCGCGCCAGCATCCGGAGCTGGTCAGCGGGATGGTGTTCTCCGAACCGACCTCAGAGTTCCTCTGGGGTCTCGGCAGACCCGACCAGAACGCGGCGTTCAACACCGACGGCCAGGCGGTCGCACCTGGTGAGGAGGCCATCCTGGCCGAGGACGCCTTCGCCACCATCGCCGCCGCCCCGCCGCTACCGCGAGTGCCCGCGATCGTGCTGAGTGCGGACAAGTTCGCCGCCCCGGCCGGACTCAAGCCGGACAACTACACCCAGGCCCAGATCCACCAGGCGAACGACATGCTGGCCGCCGCCCTTGGCACCACGAACGTCGTCATCCCCGGCACCGGGCACAACCAGATGCTGTACCAACCGAGGGCCGTCGCCGACCAGATCATCGCCGTCGTCGACCGGGTTCGAGCCGGGGCGTGACGGGGAACTATCCGAAGGGCACTCGAGGTTATACGGGTGCCAACTTCAAGGAGGACCAGTGGCGAAGATCTACAACAAGAACCCCGCGGCGGTGAATGCCCTTTCTCCCGAGCAGTACCAGGTGACCCAGGAGAGCGGCACCGAGCGACCGTTCACCGGCGAGTACTGGGACAACCACGAACCGGGTATCTACGTCGACGTGGTGTCCGGTGAGCCGTTGTTCGCCTCGACCGACAAGTTCGAGAGCGGATCCGGTTGGCCCAGCTTCACCAGGCCGATCCAGCAGCCGGACGGCGCCACGAACGTCGTCGAGAAGCGCGACTTCAGCCATCTGATGCTGCGTACCGAGGTCCGCTCGACGCACGGCGACAGCCACCTCGGCCACGTGTTCAAGGACGGCCCGCGCGAAGCGGGAGGGTTGCGCTACTGCATCAACTCGGCTTCGCTGAAGTTCGTCCATCTCGACGACCTCGAGGCCGAGGGTTACGGCGAGTACCGGACGCTCTTCACTTCACAGGAGGCACAGGCATGACGACCAAGACCGCGATCCTGGCAGGCGGCTGCTTCTGGGGCATGCAAGATCTGATCCGCAAGCAGCCTGGCGTGGTGTCGACGCGTGTCGGCTACACCGGCGGCAAGAACGACCACCCCACCTATCGCAAGCATCCGGGGCACGCCGAGGCCATCGAGATCACCTATGACCCCGCGCAGACCGACTACCGCGCGCTGCTGGAGTTCTTCTTCCAGATCCACGATCCCACCACGAAGGACCGTCAGGGCAACGACGTCGGCAGCAGCTACCGGTCGGCGATCTTCTACACCGACGATGAGCAGAAGGCCGTCGCCCTGGACACCATCGCCGACGTGGACGCCTCGGGCCTGTGGCCCGGCAAGGTCGTCACCGAGGTCACGCCGGCGGTCGACTTCTGGCAGGCCGAGCCCGAGCACCAGGACTACCTGGAGCACTACCCGAACGGGTACACCTGCCACTTCCCGCGTGCGGGGTGGAAGCTACCCAGGCGCGAGACCGCCTCGCAGTAACGGTTGGTCAGTTGCCAGGCCGGCGGCGCAGCACCACGCGACCGCCGGCCTTCGGCGTGTAGGCGACACCGCGCGAGTGGATCTTCTCGTCGGGCGCGGTCGTGGTGTCGATCGTGAAGTGCCGCAACACCGTTCGCAGCACGGTGTCCATCTCCACGTTGGCGAACGCAGCCCCGACGCAACGCCGCGTGCCGCCGCCGAACGGAATGAACGCGAACGTCGACGGCCGCTTGCCCATGAAGCGCTGCGGGTCGAAGCGTTCGGGCGTCTCGAAATCCGCTGCCCGACTGTGAATGTGGTCGATCGCGACGAAGATCGAATAGCCCCGCGGAATCACCCATTCGCCGAGCTCGAACGTCGGTGCGTAGACGTGACGGCCCGCGAAGTCGATGACGGTGCGCGCCCGCTGCGCTTCGAGGATCGTCGCCTGGCGGTATTCGTTGCCATCGGTCTGGGCCTCGTCGACCAGTTGGCGAAGCACCTCGGGATGCCGGGTCACGCGCTCCAGTACCCAGGCGAGGGTGGAGGCCGTGGTTTCGTGGCCGGCAGCAAGGAGCGTCAGCAACTCGTCGCCGATGTCGCGGCGCGACATCGCCGAGCCGTCCTCGTAGGTGCTGCGCAGTAGCAGCGTGAGGACGTCGTCGCGCGTGTCGAAGTTCGGGTCCGCCTTGACCGTGTCGATCAGCCGGTCGATCACCGCGTCATACTTGCGTCGGTAGGCGGCGAGCCTGCCCCACGGGGTGAAGCGGCCGTAGGTGCGCGACGGGGCTGGCAGCACGGCCAGCTTGGAACCCAGCGTCACCCACGGCGGGATGATGCGACGCAGCTCGTCCAATTGCTCACCGTCGGCACCGAATACGGCCCGCAGGATGGCATTCAGCGTGATCCGCATCATCGGCTCGAGTGACTCGAACTGCTGCCCATCGGGCCACGATGCCGCTTCCCGCAGCGTCTCCTCTTCGAAGATCACCTCGTAGTTCTTGATGCTCTTGCCGTGGAACGGCGGCGTGAGCAGCCTGCGACGTCGCTTGTGCTCGGCACCGTCGAGGGCGAACACGGAGCCCGAGCCGAGAATCCGGCTGAGGTTGGGCTGAATGTTGCCGACGTCGTCGGTGTTGGCCGTGAACAGCTGCTTGGCGATCTGCGGATCCGCGACGGTGACCATGTTTCCGAACACCGGCACCTTGAGCGTGAAGACCTCGCCGTGGCGACGCGACATGAGCTCGACCATCCTCCGGCGGGAGAGGACGAAACCGGCCGCCTGGATGAACTCGGGCAGTCGCGGCCGTGGTGGCAGGTTGACCTCCCGCGGGGCGCTGGTCGTCGGCGCTTCCGCTGGTCCTGCGATGGTCGCTTCGCTCACTGGGCACTCCAGACTGTCGTGGTACTACGCCGTACCGATGCTTGGTGTAGTACGGTACCGCCTAGTACCGAATAAGCGCAAGGGTAGGAGGCGACGTCGAATTAAGCTCGGTGGCAACCGCTATGGATGACGCCCAGACCGCTGGTGCGCCCGCATTCCGCCGTCGACTCCTCGACGGCCTTGCCGGGTCGATCACCGAACGCGGCTACCGCGCCACCACGGTGGCCGACGTCGTCCGCAGCGCCAAGACCTCCAAGCGAACCTTCTACGACGAGTTCGCCAGCAAGGAGGAGTGCTTCGTCGAATTGTTGGCCGCCAACAACGAGGACCTCATCGCGCACATCATGGAGGCCGTCGACACGGAGGCGACGCCCGAGGACCAGGTCCACGCCGCCGTCCTGGCGTACGTCGAACACATCGAAGCGCGGCCCGCCATCACGCTGAGCTGGATTCGTGAGGCGCCCGCTCTGGGCGACCTGGCGCGTCCGCTCAACCGACTGGCGATGCAGCACCTCACCGACATGCTCGTCGGCATCAGCCTCAGCCCTGGCTTTCAACGGGCCGGCCTCGAACCGATCTCCCGACAGCTCGCCCTCATCCTGCTCGGCGGGTTGCGGGAGCTGACCGCCCTGCTGGTCGAGGATGGTCAGGACGTCCGCGGCATCGTGGATCCCGCCGTCACGGCGGCACGTGCGATCCTCGGGCTGTCGGCTAGCTCAGGATGAGGCGGGCCGACTTCTCCAGGCGCTGCGCGATCTGCTGATAGGACGCGTATCCCATCCCGGCCCGAACCAGCGCGCCGGAGTACAGCATCTCCAGCGAGTCGAGGACGTCCTCGTTGATCTCCGGGCCCAGCGCCAGCGTCAGGCGGTCCCTGATGTCGAGCCCGATGCGCTGCCGCAGCACCTCCACGTCCGGATCCTTGCCGAGCAGCGCGCTCGTCACCGCGCCCGCGAACTCCGGCTCGTCGGCGACGAGAAGGGAGATGTGCTGCAGTACGTCGATGACGCGGGTGGCTCGATCGTCGGACTCGTGCGGTGCCGGCGGCGCGCTCGCGAGCCTGCGCCAGAACACCTCGGCGACGAGGTGCTCCTTCGACGAGAAGTAGGTGTAGGCGGTGGCCGCTCCGACGCCGGCCTCGGCGGCCACGCGCCGCACCGTCAGACCTGCGAATCCATCTCGATTGAGGAGGTCGACCGCGGCCCTACCGAGGCGATCGACGGTGTCGGCCTGCTTGGCGGTCAGACGGCGCCGAGTCGACTCCAAGGCCGGATCGGACACATGTCTGGACGCTACTACAACTGCCGTTGACCAGCAACGGTAAGTTGGCCGTCATGAGCACTACCGACACTGCCCTGCCGCCGCCCGCCGCGCGACTCTTCGCGCTCGCCGAGCAGGTCATCGGGTTCATGCCCGCCGACGAAGGCCGCGCGCTGTACGACGCAGCGGTCACCTATCTGCGGGACGGGGTCGGCGTCGAGATCGGCACCTACTGCGGCAAGTCGACGGTGATGCTCGGCGCAGCGGCGCAACAGACCGGCGGCGTGCTGTTCACGATCGATCACCACCACGGCTCCGAAGAACACCAGCCGGGTTGGGAGTATCACGACACCTCCATGGTCGACGAGGTGACGGGACTCTTCGACACCCTGCCGACCTTGCGCCACACACTCGACGCCGCAGGGTTGGACGAGTTCGTCGTCGCCGTCGTCGGCAAGTCTTCCGTGGTGGCGCGGTCGTGGCGAACTCCGTTGCAGCTCTTGTTCATCGACGGTGGGCACACCGACGTCGCGGCGCAGCAGGACTTCGACGGCTGGGCACGATGGGTCGCCGTCGGCGGTGCACTCGTGATTCACGACGTGTTCCCCGACCCCAACGACGGCGGGCAGGCTCCCTACCGGGTGTACCGCCGCGCGCTGGACACCGGCGCCTTCCGAGAGGTGTCGGCGATGGGTTCGATGCGCATTCTCGAACGTGCGTCCGGCACGCCCGGCGAGGCGCTCGACTAAAGGGTCAGGCCCGCGCGGCGGCCCGTTCGACGTCGAGGAGTTGCTCACCGCGCCGTTCGGCGTCATAGGCCTTGCGCCCGCCCCGCAAGCCGAAGAGTCGCTTGGAGAACAGTAGGTAGATCACGGCCGCCACGTTGATCGCGAACGTCAGGGCGCGCGTCAGCGTGATGCCCTTCGCCAGGTCGTGAATCTCCAACGGCAGGAAAACCGACGTCGCGATCACGGCGAAGTACTCGCCCCACCGCGTGAGCAACCACAACCCGACACCCTCGACGAGCTCCAGCACGGCGTAGGCGGCCAAGGCCAGGGTCAGCAGGGCGAGGGTCGACGGTTTGGTCGCCAACGCCTT
>JAOPWT010000015.1 GCA_025965555.1 Mycobacterium sp. | reverse complement strand
AGAGCGCCAACACCGTGGTGGCCACGCAGACGATCCTGCACGACGCCGCCCATCCGTCGAGCATCACGCTGCCGGTGATCCCCGCCGGCTAGCTGACTCCGCGAGTGGCCACTCGCGCCTGTGGATGGATTGAGCGCGGGGCATCAGATTCGTCGCATCGTGGACCGGTGACGCCCTTTCTCGGAACTGAGGCACTGGCCCTCGGCCATGCGAGCCCGCGAACCCTTCAGAGCCGATACGAGCGCGTCTACCGAAACGTGTACGTGCCCAAGGGTTGCGAGCTGACCGCAGAGACCCGCGCCGCCGCAGCGTGGTTGTGGTCGGGCAGGCAGGCGACACTCGTGGGCTTGTCCGCGTCGGCGGTGCACGGCGCGAAGTGGATCGACCCGAACCTGCCCGCCGAGGTGTACCGCCGCAACGGCAAGCCCGTCGCGGGCATTCTGATCCACCGCGACGAGCTGCGCGACGACGAGCATCGGGTAGTTGGCGGCATGCCCGTATCCACCCCGGCCAGGACGGCGTTCGACCTCGGGCGTCGGCGTGGGCGGACCCTTGCCGTCGCGCGGGTCGACGCCCTGGCGAACGCGACCGGCCTGCAACCCGCCGCTGTCGGTGCACTCCTCGAGCGGCACCGCGGCGTTCGCGGGCTGACCCAGTTGCGCGGGGTGGTCGACGTGATGGACGGCGGCGCCGAGTCACCTCAGGAGACCAGGACGCGGTTGGTCCTCGTCGACGGGGGGCTGCCGAAGCCACGGACGCAGATCGTGGTCGACGAGTGGCGCATCGACATGGGTTACGCAGAGTTCAAGGTCGGGGTCGAATACGACGGCGTCCAACACTGGACCGACCCCCGCCAGCATCGGCGCGACATCGACCGTCTTGCCGAACTGCTGGCCAGGGGGTGGCGGATCGTGCGGGTGAGCGCTGACATGTTGAGGTATCGCCGCGACGTGATCCTGGGCAGAACGTGCGCTGCCCTTCGTGAGGCAGGTGCCGAATGGCCAGTTATCGCACGCATTTTGGCGGATTGCGTGTGATAACTGGCCGCTCGGCGCTACAGAGAAGGAGCCAAACCAAACTTCTCGAACATCCCGTTGCCTGCATGAAACGCCACCACGTGCGAGACGCCGCCGGGGCCCACGCTGAGCACGTGCATCTGAAACGCCTCGTGTGCACCCGTCTCGCGGTTGAGCATGTAGAGCGCGGCGGCGGGCTGACCGTTGGCGGTGGTGCTGATGAACCGCATGTCACCGGCTCCCTCGGCGGGGCAGTGCACCTTCGACAGCATGACGATGTCCTCGGGTCCCTGATACCAGCCGTCGAACGGGGGCATCTCGAAGATCGCATCGTCGGTGAACAACTTGACCAGCTTGTCCATGTCATACGTCTCGAAGGCCGAGATGTATTCCGCCAGCATGTCCTTGGCTTCGGGCGACTCGGGTGCAGCAAGGTCGTCGTCCTGGCTCGGCTGAATCTCGTCGAGCTGCGCGCGGGCCCGCTGCAGGAGGCTGTTGACCGCCGCGGTGGAGGCACCGATCGCCTCGCCCACCTCGGCTGCCTTCCACTGCAGCACCTCGCGCAGCACGAGAACCGCCCGCTGGCGGGCCGACAGATGCTGCAGCGCCGCGATGAACGCCAGCCGTACCGAATCCCGGGACGCCACGATCACCGAGGGATCCGACGGATGCTCCTGCGGCGAGTCCGGCAGCGGCTCGAGCCACGTGATCTCGTGGTGTTCGGCGATGTCGGCGGTGGGGTCGGAGCTCGGAGCGCCGAGCCCGGTGGGCAGCGGACGACGCTGGCGTCCCTCGAGCGCGGTGAGGCATGTGTTGGTGGCGATGCGGTACAGCCACGTCCGGATCGACGATCGGCCCTGGAAGCCCTCGTAGGAGTTCCACGCCCGCAGATACGTCTCCTGCACCAGGTCCTCGGCGTCGTGGAGTGACCCGGTCATGCGATAGCAGTGCGCCATCAGCTCCCGCCGGTAACGCTGCGCATCGGCGAGGAAGGCGTCTTTCGAGTCGAAGCTTTCGGCGAGCACAGTCACGGATCAGAGCGTACTCAGGCACTGTGACAGGCGACACCTCGTCGGCTCGACCGTTCAGCGTGGCCCGCTAGTCTCCCCTGATGGCCACAACCCGTAGCGAACGCAGTTTCGACGGTGTCGGCGGGGTTCGCATCGTCTACGACGTGTGGACGCCCAGCACCGAACCGACCGGCGTGGTGATTCTGTGCCACGGCTACGCCGAGCACGCCCGTCGCTACGACCACGTCGCCGAGCGCTTTGGCGAGGCTGGACTCATCACCTACGCCATCGATCTGCGCGGACACGGCCGCTCCGGCGGCAAGCGGGTCTATCTGAAGAAGATCTCCGACTACACCGACGACTTCCACCACCTGGTCGGCATCGCGACCGCGGCCTACCCCGAACTCAAGCGCGTGGTGCTGGGTCACAGCATGGGTGGCGGCGTGGTCTTCACCTACGGCGTCGAGCACCCCGACGACTACGCCGCGATGGTGCTGTCCGGCCCCGCGGTGTACGCCCAGGACGCGGTGTCGTCGGTGATGATCGTCGTTGCCAACGTCCTCGGCAGCATCCTGCCGGGGCTGCCTGTCGAGGACCTCCCCGCCGACGCGGTGTCCCGCGATCCCGAGGTGGTCGCCGCGTACGAGGCCGATCCGCTGGTGCATCACGGCAAGCTTCCCGCAGGCATCGCCAAGGCGCTGATCGGCGTGGGCTCGACGATGCCGCAGCGCGCGGCCGCGCTGACGGCTCCGCTGCTCGTCGTGCACGGCGGCCAGGACAAGCTGATCCCCGTCGACGGCAGCCGCCGACTGATCGAGTGCGTGGGCTCGGCCGACGTCAACCTGAAGGTGTATCCCGAGCTCTATCACGAAGTGTTCAACGAGCCGGAGCGCGCGGTGGTGCTCGACGACGTGGTGTCGTGGATCGAGGTTCACCTGTGACGACGATCGTCCGCAGCGTCCTTTGGCTGATCGCGGCGGCGTTGGTGGCCGCGGGCTGCTCGTCGGGCGGCGGGAACGGCAGCGCTCCGCCGCCGCGCCAGGGCTGGGTCGAGGACGACGTCAGCTTCACCGCCGACGGCCTGACGATCTACGGCACCTACCGGCACGAGATGAACGCCGCGCCGGGTCCGGCCGCATTGTTGATCTCGGAGAGCGGGAACACCGACCGCAACGGCGACAACGCGGTCGCGGGTCCCGTCGGCAACATGCGCCAGCTGGCGGAGTATCTGTCCGGCAAGGGCATCGCCACCCTGCGCTATGACAAGGTCGGCACCGGCAAGACGGGTCTCGGCCCCTATGCGCTGCGGCCCGCCGAAGTCGGCAGCGCCGTCTACGACGTGGGCGCCAAGGCCGCGGTGCGCTACCTCGCCGGCGTGGCCGGCACCGACAAGGCGCGGCTGTCCGTCTATGCGCTCGGCGAGGGCACCGTCCACGCCATGTCGCTGGCCAACGACGCCGCCCCGGATGCGCCGAAGATCCACTCGCTCGGCCTCTTTCAACCGCTTGCCGGTCGGTACCTCGACATCATCACCGGCCGGGTGCGCACCGGCCTCGACGCCGACGTGGCCGCGGGAGCCAAGAACCGCCAGCAAGCAGACGCCGTCCTGGCGACGTGGAACGCCGCCGTCGACCAGGCGCGCACCAAGCGCACCGCGCCCGCGCAGCTGCCCGAGGGGCTCGGCGCCATCCTCAACCCGTCGAACGTCAAAGCCGTCGTCGAGTCGGACTCGATCGATCCGCTGAAGCTGTCGGCGGACCTGCCTGCGGGCATGCCGGTGCTTGCCACCTGCTCGGACTCCGACAGCCAGGCGACGTGCGCCGCCGAGCAGCCACTGTTCGACGCGCTCGCCCACACCGCGCTGACCGTGGTCCACCTGAAGGACGTCAACCACGTCCTGCGCGTCGACCCCACCGACAACGTCGGCAATTACGCCAAGCAGGACCCGCTGGCACCTCAGCTGGTGACCGCGCTGGACGCCTTCGTCAACAAGTAATGACTAGACTGCACCCATGACGAGAACCGTGGTCGCCGAAGGTTATGGCGGGCCCGAAGTCCTTGCGCTGCAAGACATCCAGCTGCCTGCCCCAAGTCAGGGGCAGGTGCTCGTCGACGTCAGGGCGGCAGGCACCAACCCGATCGACTACAAGCTGTACAGCGGGGAGATGGGCCGTGATCCCGCCAAACTGCCGATGCCGGTCGGCATGGAGGTGGCGGGCGTCGTCGCTGAGATCACGCCAGGCGCCGCCGGATACACCGGACCACTGACAGTCGGCGACGAGGTGATCGTCACCAACATCAGCGCCGGTTACGCCGACCAGGTCCTCGCCATGGCCACTGACGTGGGACACAAGCCCGCGTCGCTGAGCTTCGAGCAAGCCGCCGGGCTGCTCCTGGCCGGTGGCACCGCATGGCACCTGTTGACGAAGACTCAAGTGGGGACGGGTGACACCGTGCTGATCCACGGGGCCAGCGGTGGCGTGGGGCTGATGGCGGTGCAACTCGCGGTCGCGCGGGGAGCGAAGGTGATCGCCACGGCGAGCCCCGCCAGGCACGACCAACTGCGCGGATACGGCGCCGAACCCGTCGCGTACGGCAACGGACTGGCCGACCGGGTACGCGCCATCGGCCCCGTCGACGCCGCGCTCGACCTGGTCGGCACCGACGAGGCTCTGGACACCTCGGTCGAACTCGTCGCCGATCGTGGCCGGATCGCGACGATCGCCGGTTTCGCCAGGGCGGGTGAACTGGGGATTGCGGCACTGACCGGCGCAGACGGTGGTCAGGCGATCCGGGACGCCTCCCGTGTCGAACTCATCGATCTCGCGGCGGCGGGCGCGCTGGACGTGACCGTCGACCGGGCGTTCCCCCTCGACGAGGCAGCCGAGGCGCATCGCCATCTGCAGACCGGCCATGCCCGCGGAAAAGTCGTAGTGGTTCCCTAGCTTGACGATATGAGTGACGACAAGATGCTGGCGCGCATCGCTGCCCTGCTGCGCCAAGCCGAGAACACCGACAATCCCCACGAAGCCGAAGCGTTCATGTCGGCCGCCCAACGACTCGCGACCACCACGTCGATCGACCTCGCCGTGGCAAGGGCGCATTCTGCGACGCGCAGCCCGGCGCAAGTGCCGGTGCAGCGCACGATCACCATCGGTGAGGCCGGCTCAAGGGGTTTGCGCACCTACGTCCAACTGTTCGTGGCGATCGCCATGGCCAACGACGTAAAGTGCGACGTCGCGTCCAACTCGACGTTCGTGTACGCCTACGGGTTCGCCGAGGACATCGACGCCACGCACGCGCTGTACGCCAGCCTGGTGGTGCAGATGGTGAAGGCGTCGGATGCATACATCGCCACCGGCGAGCACCGGCCCACCCCGACCATCACCGCACGGCTGAACTTCCACCTGGCGTTCGGGGCGCGCGTCGGACAGCGACTGTCGCAGGCCCGCGAGGAGGCCAGGGCAGCCGCCACCACCGGCCGCGAGCAGCAGCCGGGGACGGCAATAGCATTGCGCAACAAGGACATCGAACTGAAGAGCTTCTATCGCGAGGCGTCGAAGGCGCGGGGCACCTGGCGCGCCACCAGTGCGTCGGCCGGCTATTCGTCGGCGGCGCGCCGGGCCGGTGACAGGGCGGGACGACGGGCCCGGCTCGGCCCCAGCACCGAGTTGGCGGGCGCCCGTCGCCCCTTGGACCGGTAACGGGCCGGTGCCGCGGGACACGCAGCGTGCCAAGGTCTACGCCGCTGAGCAATTCGTGCGGACGCTCTTCGACCGGGCCACCGAGCGCGGCAGTCGTGCGGTGGACTTCTTCGGTGCCCAGCTCACGTTGCCGCCGGAGGCCCGGTTTGCGTCGGTGGACTCGGTCCGGCGCTACGTCGACGACGTGATGGGGCTACCGTCCGTGCGGACGCGGTGGCCCACCGCCGGACCGTTGGCGGTCCGCTCCCGCCGCGGTGTCACGGCAGCGCACTACGAGTACGACGGCGGGGTCGCGACCATCGCGGTGCCCGATCGGCATACGACGTGGGCGCTGCGCGAGTTGGTGGTGCTGCACGAGATCGCCCACCACCTGTGCCCTGCGGAGCCAGCGCACGGGCCGCAGTTCGTCGCCGCGTTCGGCGAGCTGGCAGAGGCGGTGATGGGGCCGGAGGTCGGCCACGTGCTGCGAGTCGTCTACGCCAAGGAGGGCGTCAGGTAGCGGGACCCCATTACCGTGGAGAACGTGAGCGAACCCGACCCCAGGGCCCTCGATGCGATGTTCACCCGGTTGCTGCACACCGAGGACGCCGCGATGGCCGCAGCCCGACAGGCAGCCGACGCCGCGGGCATGCCTGCGATCGAGGTATCCGCGCAGCACGCGAAGCTGCTGTCCCTGCTGGCCACCGTCTCGCACACGACCCGAGTGCTCGAGATCGGCACGCTCGCCGGTTACAGCACGATCGCCCTGGCGCGCGGCGTGGGACCGGGCGGCCGCGTGATCACGCTGGAGTACGAACCCGAACACGCCGAGGTGGCCCGGGCCAACCTGCTGGCCGCCGGGGTCGACGACCGCGTCGAGATCGTCGTCGGCGCTGCGCTGGAGACGCTGCCAAGGCTGGCCGAGCGGGGCGAGCGGTTCGACATGTTCTTCATCGATGCCGACAAGGAGAACAACGCTGCCTACGTGCAGTGGGCGATCGAGCTCGCCACTGACGGCGCGCTGATCGTGATCGACAACATCGCCCGCTCGGGACGGGTCCTCGAGCCGGCGCCCGACGACCTTCAGGCCCGCGCCGTCAAGGACATGTTCGCGATGATGGGCAGCCACCCACGACTGGATACCGCCGCCATCCAGACCGTCGGCACCAAGGGCTGGGACGGTTTCGCGGTCGCCGTCGTGCGCGACCGAGAGCGCGATGCCTGACATCACCTACCCCACACCGGCGGGTTCGCTGGCGGGTTATCTCGCGGTGCCGGAGGCACCGGGCCCGTGGCCAGGTGTCGTCGTGATCCACGACGCCCTCGGGTTGTCTCGCGACATCAAGCGCATCACCGACCGCGTGGCCGGCGCCGGCTACGTGGCCCTCGCGCCCGCGTTGTTCCGCCGCGGCTTTCGTCCCGGGTGCGTCGTGAGCACGCTGCGCTCGTTGTCCGTCGGCGGCGGCGTGGCCATCGACGACGTCGTCGCGGCGCGCGAATGCCTCGCCACCGACGCGCGGTGCACGGGCAAGGTCGGGGCAGTGGGCTTCTGCATGGGCGGCGGGTTCTGCCTGTTGCTCGCCCCGCGCGGGGTCTTCGACGCCGTGGCGCCGAATTACGGTGTGCTGAACCATGAGTCGGACTATCCGCCGCTGCGAGGCTCTTGCCCGATGGTGGCCAGCTACGGCGCGAAGGACCGGATGCTGCCAGGCGCGGCGGCCAAGGTCGAGGCCATTCTCTCCGAAGGGGGTGTGCCGCACGACGTCAAGGAGTACCCGGGTGTCGGCCATTCATTCCTGAACGACTTCCGATTCCCCGCGCCGCTGCGGCTGATCGAGCACGTTGCCGGACTCGCCTACTCCGAACCGGAGGCCGAGGACGCCTGGCAACGCATCTTGGCGTTCTTCGCCCAACACCTCGCGTGACGGGCCGGGTCGCGTAGCGTCGGCCACGTGCAGCCTCGGGGGAGGACACGCAGCATCGCTCCCGTGACCGTCCTGGTCGCGCTCTTGTTCGTGGCCGCGGCCGCCCTGCGCGGCTACCTTCCCGGAGTCGAACCCGACCGTCGGGAACCCGCGTCCGACAATCCGTTCGCTGTCGCCGTCGTCGTCGGTCTGCTGATGGCGGCGGTCGCCGTCGTGGGGGTTGCGGTGATCATCCGGTTGCGCAATCGCAGCGCCACCGCACCGCGCGTGGCCGGACGATCCGACTGGCTCCGCGGCAACCGAGGGCGTCCGAGCTGGCGGGTCGCACTGATCGCGTTCGGACTGATCATGGGCTGGCTTCTACTTTGCATGCTGCTCAGCCGGATCGGCGGCGAGCCGCAGAGCGGCACCAGCGGGTCCGGCGCGACGCCGGACACACCGGACACCGTCGCGCCGGCCAGTGGCTCCGCGCCGACCGTGCCGGTGGAGCCCGACCACGGCTCCACCCTCCTCGGGTATTTCTACGGCGCCACGATCGTCTTCCTCGTCATCCTCGTGGTCGGCACGATCATCGCGTCCCGCAGGCAACGGCGCCCCATGCCGGTGAGCCCAGCCGCCTTCGGCGACGACGACCCCATCCCCGGTGCGGTCGACGGATCCGAATCTCTCGCGCGTGCAGCGGAAGTCGGCCTCGCCGAGGTCGGCGACCTCAGCCGCGAGCCGCGCAAGGCGATCATCGCCTGCTACGCCGCCATGGAACGTCAGTTGTCGCTGCTGCCGGACGCCGCCCCCCGCGACTTCGACACGGCGTCTGAGGTGCTTGCCCGCGCCGTGGACCACCATGCCCTCGCCCCGGACAGTGCGACCCAGTTGGTGGACCTGTTCGAGGAGGCGCGCTTCAGCCCGCACGTGATGAACGAGGGGCACCGCGACGCGGCGGTCGCCGTACTCACGCAGGTGCTCGGCGAGCTCAGGAGCCACGCATGAAGAAGATCGTGGCAGGAGCGATCGTGTTGATCCTCGGTGTCCAGTTGATGGCGCTGTCGCATCCGGATCGGCACTTCGTGCTCTGGGTCGGGGGAGCAGCGGCCGCGGTCGCGTTGTTCGTGGTGCGCTGGTTTCTGGTGCGCGACGTAGGGTCCGCGGTCGACGACTCCCGTGCCCGCGACCCCGCCGAATCGTTGCGCCGGTGGCGGGCGAAGACCGAGATCCTGATCGCCCGCGCGGACTCCACCCGGTCGGACTGGGACAAGTATCTGCGCCCGATGCTCGCGAGGCAGTTCGAACTCGCGACGGGGCAGCGAAAGCGCAAGGATCCCAAGGTCTTTCACGCAACCGCCATTGCACTGTTCGGCGAGCAGCTCTGGCCGTGGGTGGATCCCGACAACGTGTCCCGCAGCGGTGCCGACGAACCCGGTCCCGGACGTACGGTGCTCAGCGACGTCCTGCAACGCCTGGAGGGAATATGAGCCTGCCGGTCACCACGACCGCCGCCCATTGCGAGACGGTGCTCGACGAGATCCAGCGGGTCGTGGTGGGCAGACGCCCCGCGCTCACGCTCATCCTCACGGCCGTGCTGGCGCGCGGGCACGTGCTCATCGAAGACCTTCCCGGCCTTGGCAAGACGTTGATCGCGCGCTGCTTCGCCGCGGCCCTCGGTCTGGAGTTCAAGCGCGTGCAGTTCACGCCGGACCTGCTGCCCGCCGACCTCCTGGGCTCGACCATCTACGACATGCAGTCGGGTCGGTTCGAGTTCCGGCCGGGACCGATCTTCAGCAATCTCCTTCTCGCCGACGAGATCAACCGGACACCTCCGAAGACCCAGGCCGCGCTGCTCGAGGCGATGGCGGAACGGCAAGTGAGCATCGACGGTGTCACCCACCAGCTTCCCGAGCCCTTCATCGTGCTGGCCACCGACAATCCCATCGAGTACGAGGGCACCTACCCGTTGCCGGAGGCGCAGCTCGACCGGTTCACGATCAGGCTCGAGCTGCGCTATCTGACCGAACACGACGAAGCGTCGATGCTGAGGCGCCGACTGGACCGCGGTTCGGCCGACCCGACCGTCGGTCGCGTCGTCGACGCGCACGAGCTACTCGCGATGCGCGAATCGGTCGAGCAGGTCACCGTGCACGAGGACGTTCTGCAGTACGTGGTGTCCCTGGCTGTCGCCAGCCGTCAGCATCCCCAGGTGGCGGTTGGCGCGAGCCCGCGCGCCGAGTTGGACCTCGTTCAGTTGGCCAGGGCCCGCGCGCTGCTGGTCGGCCGGGACTACGTGATTCCGGAGGACGTCAAGGCACTGGCGGTGCCCGCCATGGCGCACCGCATCAGCCTGCGCCCGGAGATGTGGGTCCGGCAGGTTCGCACGTCCGATGTGGTGGAGGAACTGCTGCGCCGGCTGCCGGTGCCCCGCACCAGGGGCGCGACGTGATCGAGGTGCGCACCACCGACGTCGAACTGCGTTGGCCCGCTTCGCCGCTCACGCTGTCGATCGCGACGTGTGCCGCGGTGGCATTGGCCGTGGCGGTGATCGGATCCCGTTGGCAGCTCGTCGTGTTCGCCGCGCCGCTGCTCGGTGCGCTGGTGTCCTGCCGCTGGCAGCGGCCGTTGCCGACGGTCCAGGTGCACGCCGAGCCCGGTCTGGTGCGCTGCTTCGAGGCGGAGCCGGTGCGCCTGGTGGTGTGGGCGACGGCTGATGACGGGACGCCAGTCGACCTGTCGGTGTCCACGGCTGCAGGTGCATCGCTCGAGGTGACCGAGGATCAGTCGGGACGAATCGAGGTGGCGATGTCCGCCGAGCGGTGGGGTCGCTATCCGGTCACCGTGCGGGTCGACGTGGTCGCCAGGGGCGGCCTGCTCGCGGGCCGGGCCGCAGCCGGGTGGGTGGTGGTTGCGGATGTCTTCGTATTCCCCGTCGCTCCAGCACAATCCACCGCCCTGCCACGAACCGAACTGCTCGACCGGCTCGGCACGCACATGACGAGGCACGTCGGCAGGGGCGTCGAATACGGCGGTATCCGCGCGTACGTACCCGGCGATCAGCTGCGTACCGTCAATTGGCCGGTCAGCGCCCGGCGCGGCAGCCTGCACGTCACCGAGCGCCTCAGCGAGCGTGCGGCCGACGTGGTCGTGCTCGTCGACACCTACGACCAACCGCGGGGACCCGCCACCGAGGCGACCGAGCGAACGGTGCGCGGCGCCGTCCAAGTCGTGCAGAGCGCGTTGCGCAACGGCGACCGGGCCGGTGTTGTCGCACTCGGCGGCCAGCCGCGCTGGTTGGGCGCCGACATCGGCCGCCGACAGTTCTACCGCGTGATCGACGCAATTCTCGGCGCCGGTGACGAGCACGAGACCACGACCGGCACGCTGGCCCCCCGCGCGGCAATCCCGCCGGGAGCCGTCATCGTCGCGTTCTCGACGCTTCTGGACACGGACTTCGCGCTGGCGTTGATCGACCTCTGCCGCCGGGGGCACGTCGTGGTGGCGGTCGACGTGCTCGACGGCGCGCCGTTCGACGACCTGGACGATCCGCTGATCGCGCGGATGTGGTCGATGCAGCGGTCGTTCATGTACCGGGACATGCGCACGATCGGAGTGGACATCGTCCTTTGGCCGAGGGAAGCCGCGGGACCGGTGGGGGGGACGTTGGATCAGGTGATGGGCCTGGTGCCGCGCCGCCGCCGGCGCGCCTCGGCGAGGAGGTGAGCTGACCCGATGCGTGCGCTGTCCTTCGCCTTCGGTCTGCTGATGGTGGCCGCGGGCACCATCCAGAGCGCCGGACCGGCCCTCGCCGTGTCCGCGGCCGCGTTCCTCGCGGTGGTTGCAGGACTGGTGTTCCGTGCCGCCGCGACGCTCGCCGTGGCGGCAACGATTGTGGCGCTGGCCATTTCGGAGCCCGCACCGGTGGTTGCCGCGATCGCGGGCCTGGCTGCGACCATCTACCTGGTGCTGCGCCACGCCAGGGGTGGCGACGCAGCCATGGCGCTGACGGCACCGACGGTGCTTGGCGCCCTTGGGCTTTCCGCTGTCGCGGTCCTCGGAGCCACCATTGCGTTGGCGCTGCCGTGGGTTCCGTTGGTGGCGCCGCTTGCCGTGGTGGCGATCTACGTGACCGTGGTGACGCCACTCATCAGTTGAAGATCGGGCCGCCTCCATCGCAGGTGGGGTCTTGCGGCGGGCTGGAAGGTGTCGGCGTTCGCCGGCACCCATCGCGAGCGCGCCGATGGCGACGGCGCCTGCGCCGAGTGCGACGGTGGTGAGAAGACGGACGTGTGCCGCATTCACGGGTAGGAGTCGAGTCGCGCCCAAGTTCCCTCACTTTTTTGCAGATTTTTCGCGGCCGTCGCCTTGAACGCATCGGTGCAGGTCAGGGCAGCCCCGTGCGGTGGCGCCGGCTCAGCTAGGGTGGCCCAACGATGACAGGTGTCAAGTCTGAGGGACCCAGCTGGCTCGCCCGACTGTTGGACTTCGAGCGCGACGGCGACGTCTTCGTCGCTCCTCGACCGCCGGGCGGTTCGGGCAGCCGACTCTTCGGCGGGCTGATCGCCGCTCAGTCGCTGGCTGCTGCTGGTGCGACCGTCGAGCCCGACAAGCTTCCTCAGTCGCTGCACCTCTACTTCGTCCGCGGCGGTCAGTATGGCGTCGACGTCGAACTGACCGTGGTCCGCACCCGGGACGGCCGGTCGTTCGACACGCGGCAGGTCACCGCCGTACAGAACGGCAAGACGATCCTGGAGATGATCGCGTCGTTCCATCGGCCCGAGGGTGGCGCGGACTGGCATCCGAGTACACCGCCGGGCATCGAGTTCGACGCTGCGGTCCCAAAGACCCCCGACATGGGGTTCGCGGGCCGCTTCGAGATCCGAACGATGCCGAGCGACGACTCGCCGTTCGTGGTGCCGCCGTTCTGGATCAGAACCAGGGACCGGATCGAGGACGCCCCACTCGTTCGGGCCTGCGCGCTGACGTTCATGTCCGACTTCGGGCCTGTTCCCGCGGCCCGACCGCCAGGCGCGCCGTTGGGCGTCGGTGACGGTTACGCGGCCAGCCTCGACCACGCGGTGTGGTTTCATCGCCCGTTCGTGCCCCACGACTGGCACCGCTACGAAGTGAGGCCGTCGAACAACAGCGATTCCCGGGGCCTCGTCGTCGGATCGATGTACGACGAGTCCGGCTTACTGGTCGCAAGCACCACTCAGGAAGCGCTCTGGCGGTTTTGAGGCCGACGGGCTGGGAGACTATGAAGTGTGAGCACACCCAGCGCGCCGGCACCACCGAGCTGCTACCGGCACCCCGGCCGGGGAACGTACGTCAGCTGCACCCGCTGCCAGCGCTACATCTGCCCCGACTGCATGCGCTCCGCAGCGGTCGGGCACCAGTGCGTGGAATGCGTCGACCAGGGCGCCAAGTCGGTACCGCAATCCAGGACGGCGTTCGGCAGCACACGGGCGAACGTCCCGGTGGTCACCTACGTGCTGATCGCCGTCAACGTCGTGATGTTCATCCTGCAGAAGGCCGTACCGGGGGTCTACGAGCAGTTGGTCCTGTGGCCGGCCGGGATTGCCGGTCGAGGCGAGTGGTGGCGACTCGCGACGTCGGCGTTCCTGCACGCCGACGTGATGCACATCCTGTTCAACATGTGGGCCCTGTGGGTCATCGGACCTGCACTCGAGCGGTGGTTGGGCCGCGTCCGCTACCTCGCCCTCTACGCGTTGAGTGCGCTCGGCGGTTCGGTGCTGGTGTACCTGCTCACACCGGTCAACGTGCCGACGCTGGGGGCCTCGGGCGCCATCTTCGGGCTCTTCGGGGCCACGTTGGTGCTCTCGCGGAAGCTCAACTTCGACATGCGGTGGATCGTCGGGCTGATCGTGATCAACCTGGTCATCACCTTCGTCGTGCCGTCGATCAGCTGGCAGGGACACGTCGGCGGACTACTGACCGGCGCGGCGGTAGGCGCGGTCCTCGCCTACACGCCGCGCACGAATCGGGTACTAATTCAGGCCGTCTTCGCGCTGGCCCTGTTGGGCTTGTTCGCGGCACTGGTGTGGTGGCGAACGGCGAGCCTGCTCACCGGAGTGGGATGAGAACTGGGTGGGATATCAGAACTGGGTGGGATGAGGACTAAGGCGTCCCGCCGCAGCGGTTCTTGAGGTCGACCAGCGGCTGCCGGATGCCGGTGATGTCGTTCTTCGTGTCCGGATGGGCGTTCAGGTAGTCCTTCATCTGCGTGGCCACCTGGTCCTTGGGCAGCCCTTCCAGGCTGGTCACGAACCAGTTGTAGTCAGGATGGGTGAACAGGTAGGCCGAGGTCGATGCGTCGACACCGGACTTGACCCCCTCGAGGTCCCCCGCGGTGCAGTTGGGCGGATTCAGCGCCGGGTCCTCGTTGGCGAAGGCGGACGGCAGGTTGCCGAGCAGTGTCGCGCCGATCAACCCGCCGGCGAGGATGGCCCCGCCTGTGAGGCGACGGGCAAGGCGTCCGGACGACGCCGGGGCGGGGGATCCAGAAACTGACATGGACATGCTCCTTTGTGTTTCAAGAGAGTTTGCCGTGAACGGCGGCGTGCTGCAGGCTTCTCGAGTCAATTCACAGGTTATTCGCGAAGGGCTCACAGTCCCCACATGTACGGCTCTCATCTCTCGGCGTGTCGTCATTCTCGGAACACCTTGATAACAAGCCGATTACACCGTGCGTGGGCGCCGAGGTGCACTTTTGCCGCGCTGCTAGCTTGCGGAGGACGGGATGAACGAGAGATGGGATCCGGCCGTGTTGGCGACGATGGTTGGTCGAACTCGACGCAGGTGGACGCGACGGCTGGCTGTTTCCGCGCTCGTCGTCGCGATGCTGTCAGGCCTGCTCGGCACCGCAGGGCTGACACCGACGGCGGCCGCCTACTCACGTGCGGGACTGCCGGTCGAGGGACTGCAGGTGCCGTCGGCGTCGATGGGCCGAAACATTCTCGTGCAGTTCCAGGGTGGTGGTCCCCACGCCGTCTACCTGCTCGACGGTCTGCGCGCGCAGGACGACTTCAGCGGCTGGGACATCAACACGCCTGTCTTCGAGTGGTTCTACCAGTCCGGGCTCTCGGTGGTGATGCCCGTCGGCGGGCAGTCCAGCTTCTACTCGGATTGGTACCAACCGGCTAAGGGAAGCAATGGCACGTCCACCTACAAGTGGGAGACATTCCTGACCCAGGAACTGCCCGCATATCTGGCCGCGAACAAGGGGATCACGCCCACCGGCAATGCAGTGGTCGGCCTGTCGATGTCGGGCGGCGCCGCACTGAACCTGGCCGCCTACTACCCGACGCAGTTCATCTTCGCCGCCTCGCTGTCGGGCTTCCTCAACCCGTCACAGGGTCTGTGGCCGACCATGATCGGCTTCGCCATGAAGGACGCCGGTGGCTACAACTCGACCGACATGTGGGGTGTCTCGAGCGACCCGGCGTGGCGGCGCAACGACCCGATGGTCAACCTGCCGACGCTGGTCGCCAACAACACCGCCATCTGGGTCTACTGCGGCAACGGCAGGACGTCCGACCTCGACGCGCCCGGTGACTTCGGTGTCCAGTACAGCGCGCAGTTCCTCGAGAACATCACCATCAACACCAACAAGGACTTCCAGAAGCAGTACCTGGCCCTAGGCGGGCACAACGCGGTCTTCAACTTCCCGAACGACGGCACGCACAGCTGGGGTTACTGGGGTTCGCAACTGCAGGCGATGAAGCCAGACCTCGTGAGAGTGCTCGGCGCCACACCCGTCGCGTGACGCGTTCGTGGTTGCCGGCGCCCGGCACGGGGTAGAAACGGTCATGGCCAGTGTCGACGTGTCAGTGACCTCAGACCTCTCACCGGACCAGGCGTGGAAGCTGGCGTCCGACCTCGAGCGGTTCGACGAGTGGCTGACCATCTTCGGTGGTTGGCGCGGCCCGGTGCCCAAGGTCATCGAGAAGGGCACCAAGGTGTCGTCGCTGATCAAGGTCAAGGGCTTCCGGAACACGATCCACTGGGAAGTGACGAGCTACGACGAGCCCAGGCGCATCGAGATGTGTGGGAAGGGCTTCGGCGGGGTCCAGATCTCACTGCGCACCGACATCGTCGACAACAACCCAGGCACCACCTTCCATCTGGTCGCGGATCTCAGCGGCGCGGTGCTCAACGGCCCGGTGGGCAGCCTGGTCGCGCGAGTCATCAGAGGCGACGTCGAGCGGTCGGTACAGAACCTCGCCCATCTCAGCTGACGGGCACCGCGACTTCGTTGCGGCGTAGGAACGACAGCGTCCACGGCGGATCATAGAACCACGCGACCGTCTCGCCGATCGCATCGAAACCGTAGGCGCTCAGCGTGTTTCGGAGTTGCTCGGTACGGCAGGCGACCGCCTGGGCATCGCGGTTGCCACTGAACCGCAGGACCGCCACCTCCTCCGGCGGCACGTTTACCAGTCGTACGCGGTCGTCGTCGGGGGACGGCAGGTCGCCCATCGTCCACTTGGACGGCATGTAGAAGCGAATGATCCAGTCGTCACCGGGCCCGGCGGACTGAGCGACCGGCGCGGTCATCGCGATCTGCGTGCTGCCGGGATTGTCGATCCGGGTATCGCGGTGGTTGGCTCCGAAGATGTAGGCGGCCAAGCGCCGGAAGCCGGCGCTGCGCGCGCCTTCCTCGCTGGCGGTCACGGTCGTCTCGGCGGCGATCCGCGTCTGGTAGGTGCGGAGCTCCACTCCGTCGGCCAGCTTCTTGACGCTGTGCGGCGGCTCCTCGGTGCCGACCCTGACGCCCAGCACCGACAGCGCCGACTCACCGATCTGGAGTGGCAGCTTGAGGAGTCTGGTCGACACACGGGGCACCTACCCGCGCGGCGCTGAGTTCACACGCGGCAGCTGAGTTCCATGGTGTCGTCTTCCTTGCCTGGGAAGTTGATGCTGGTGTAGCCGTTGGCCGGATCGCGGACGTAGTCGACGTAGGGCAAGGTGGCGGCCATGTTGGTGTTGTCGGCGACGATCAGGGCGCCCGGTGACAGGCGTGGTTCGAGCAGTTTGAGCACCGGTAGGTAGAACTCCTTCCACCCGTCGAGCAGCACGAAACCGACCGGCCCGTCGACTGTCTTCAGCGTCTCCAGTGCATCGCCTTCCAGCACGGTGATGACGTCGGACAGGCCCGCCGCGGCGAAGTTCTTCTTCGCCGTCGCGACCTTCTCTGCGCTCAACTCGGTGGTCACCACCCGACCGGTGCCGTTGTCGCGCACCGCGGCCGCCAGGTGAATTCCGGACAGCCCCATCGACATGCCGAACTCGACGACCGTCTCTGGTCGGCTGGCGCGTACCAGCGAGTAGAGGAGCTTTCCCGCGTCGGGGGACACCGGCATGTAGATCTCGCTCATCGCGTCGGCACGCTCCTGCGCGCTGGCCCCCTCGAGACGTGCGAACAGGCCCGGGTCTCGGAGTCGGGACCGTTGTTCGGTGGCCTCGGAGTACATCCGGTCCAGTTCCGAGGCGACCTTGGTGTCTGTCAGCGTGCTCATGGTTCCGACGCTACGCGGGATCGCTGTGCGCGGGTTATGTCCCTTCGGCGGCCCTCGCGCTCTGTTGGCGGTCTGCCCTCACCGGTCCGCGATGACGAGTACGGTCTTGCCTGGTCGCCTGGGCCTGTGGCCGCGGCTCTCGAATGCCGCCCGGCCCTGCTCGAGTGTGAAGGTGCCGGCGATCGCGACGTGCAGTCGGTCGAGGTCGACGTACTCGGCCAGCCGGGTCAGTTGGTCACGGTCGGGGACGACGATGAAGAACGTGGCCTGCACGCCATTGGCCTCGGCCATGCCCTCCGGTGGTGGCGCGGAGAGCGTCACCAACCTGCCGCCGGGCCGCAGGACGGTGAACGAGCGGCTCAGCGTGTCACCGCCGACGGTGTCGACGGCCACGTCGAACGACTTGCCGCGGGCGTCGAAAGACTCAGTGCGGGTGTCGATTACGTGACTGGCACCGAGACTACGCATCAGCTCGTGGGCATCGCTGCGCACCGTCGTGGTGACCTCGGCACCGAGAAATCCCGCCAACTCGACCGTGAGAGCACCGACGCCACCGGCCCCGCCGTGCACCAGAACCCGTTCCCCCGCTTGTACTTTCGCGTGATCGACGAGCGCCTGCCACGCCGTCAACCCGGCCAGGGGCAGCGCGGCCGACTCGACGTGCGACACTGTGGTCGGGCGCGCGGCCAGATCCGCCACGGGCACGGTGACGTACTCGGCCGCCGCGCCGTCACGGTCGAACTGGATGAGGCCGTAGACCTCGTCCCCGATCGCGAAGTCCGTGACCCCGGGTGCGACGGCCGACACGACGCCGGAGACCTCGTGTGAGGGGATGATGGGTGTCCGGTCGGTGCCGTCGCGCAGCCACGTCTCCTCCCACGTCAACTCGTCGAAGGTGATGGCCGCCGCATGCACGGCGACCAACACCTCCCCGTCGCAGGCCACGGGTATGGGCGTCCGCTCGACGGTCAGCACCTCAGGGCCGCCGCGGTGGTGCGCCCGAAGCGCGGTCATGTCGGTCACCGGTTTTCAGAATCCCTTGGCCGCGAACCACTCCAGCGCGACGTCGGCGACGTCGCGCCAGCCGTGGTCCATCGTCAACGAGTGGCCGCGGCCCTCGAACTCGTGGAACTCGGTGTCGGACTGACCCTTCGCGTACATCCCGAACACCTCCTTGGTGACCTTCAACGGAACGGTGTGGTCATCGGTGCCCGAGGTCAACAGCAGCGGACCGCGGTCGACGAGGTGAGTGTCCACCTTGGCCGGCGAGTGCTTCGAGAAGTTGGCCGCCGCGTCCTCGAACAGCGGCAGCCCTGGCCCGGGGATCGTCCAGTTGTCGTGCAGCTCGTTGGACTCCTCCTCGGTGAGCATGTTGCCGAACGCGTAGTGGAACTGCTTGGCGTTCAACGACACCGTGCGGTGCCGATTGGCCGGGTTGCTCAGCACGGGGAAGGCTGATCGCAGCTGCGCGAGCGGCAGGGCCTTCACGCCTTTGATGGGGGCCGGATCGATGGCGACGGCAGCGGCGGCGAGCCCGGTTGCCAGCAGTTCCTGCGCGATCAGCCCACCGAATGAGTGTCCGACGATGATCGGCTTCGCCTCGTGCTTGCCGTCGGCCGAGCCGATCACCGATGCGTAGTGGTCGACGATGGTGGCGATCCCGACGTCGTTGAGGGCGTCGGCGTTCCCGCGGGTCGACGCGACGGTGTCGCCGTCGCCGGGCCAGCCGGGCGCGGACACGTCGTAGCCGCGTTCGGCGAACAGGTCCAGCCAGGGCTGCCATGCGCTGGAGTGGATCCACAGGCCGTGGATGAAGATGACGGGATTGAGTTTGGTGGCCATTGCCGGTTCCCTTCGACTTGTGATTCGTGTTGATTAGCTTGTGACTCGTGTTGATTAGACAGTGGCGACGTAGCCGCCGTCGATGCGGACGTCGGCGCCGGTGGTGTTGCCGGAGCGGTTGCTGGCCAGGAACACGGCAAGATCGGCGACTTCCTGTGGGGTGGTGAAGCGGCCCGTCGGTGCACCTGCCGACACGGAGGCGACCACGTCGTCGGTGGTGGCGCCACTTGCCGAGGCGAACTTGGCTGCCACCCCGTCCTCGGCGAGCCACAGGTCGGTGGACACCGGGCCGGGGCTGATCGTGTTGACGCGAATCCCCTTGGGGCCGAACTCCTTCGACAGACTCTTGGCGTAGTTGGCCAACGCTGCCTTCGTGGCGCTGTAGTCGACGATGTTCCATTCGGGCAGCGTCGCGTTGACCGAGCCGATCATCACCACCGCACCGCCACCGCGGGCCAGCATCTGCGGCACGGCCTCGCGGGTGGTGCGCACGGCAGACAGGAAGTTCAGCGACAGCGCCGCGTCCCACTCCTCGTCGGTGACCGACAGGATGCCATCGAATCGCGTGGCCACCGCACCGGCGTTGTTGACCAGGATGTCGACACCGCCCCGCTCGGCGGCCGCGGCGATCAGCGCGCGGGGGCCCTCTGGTGTGGCGAGATCGGCGGCGATGAAGGTGGCCGAGCCGGCCGCTTCGAGCGCCTGAAGTTCGGCGGAGTTGTGCCGGGCGCCTGCGATGACGAACGCTCCTGCGGCGGCGAATGCCTGACTGACGGCCAGACCGATGCCCTTGCTTGCGCCGGTGACGACGACGACTTTGTTGGTGAGGTTCATGTCCATGCCTCATACGATGCGCCCGGCGTCGTGCGGCCGCTGGGCGGCGGCCGAGGACTCGGCGCGGTTGGGCGCCGAACTCACCGAGTATCGCTGGCCACCGTGATCGCGTTGAAGGAGACGGCGGGGCGGCCGTTGCGAGCCGGGCTGGTGTCGGCCCGAGAGCTCACTGGGTCACGTCGAGCACTGCCTTGCCTGCGACCTTGCGGCCGAGCAGCGCGGCGGCGGCTTCTGCCACGTCCTGCCATGAGGTCCGCAGCCCGATCTGCGGGTCCAGTGCACCGGCCTCGACGAGTTGCAGCAGGTAGTCCAGGTCCTGTCGGAACGGCGTGCGAACGGTGAAGGGCTCCAATCGCTTACGGCCACCGAGGCGACGCTCCGCCTCGAAGTCGATGGTGGACGGCTGGCCCGACGCCATGCCGATCGACAGCAGCGATCCGCCGTCGCCGACCAGAGTGAAGGCCTCCACCAGAAGGGACCCGCCGACGTTGTCGAGAACGCCGAAGACCGGCTCGTCGACATCGCCCAAGCCGACGACGACGTCATCGGCCCCGAGTTCGGCCAGCCCGGCGCCGCGGGCGGTCGAGCCGACGGCGGCGATGACGTGGGCGCCCGCTCTGGCCGCCAACTGCACCGCGAACCTCCCGACGCCACCGGAGGCGCCGGTGATCAGCACGCGCCTGCCGACTATCGGTCCCAGTGCGCGTAGCGCCTGCAACGCGGTCACGCCTGCCACCGGCAGGGCCGCCGCAGTGCCGAAGTCGACCGAATCAGGCAGCACCGCAATGTTTTCCGTGGCCACCGCGCGGCGCTGCGCCCAGCCGCCCTCGCCGCTGAATCCCACCACGCGAGTTCCGACCGGAGGTCCCGAACCGTCGGCCGCCGCCATCGACACCACCCCGGCGGCATCCCAACCGGGCACTTCGCCCGGCTTGCGCACCAGGTCGATCCAATGAATCTCGCCGAAGTTCAATGCGATGGCGCGCACGTCGATCACCGCCTCCGAGTCGCCCGCCACTGGTTCATCGACGTCGGACAACCGAAGTTTCGATGGTGCGCCGGGGTCATAGATGACTGCTCTCATCAACCGTGCAACCCGATCGATGCGGGCTTATTCCGCCTGCGCGGGGCGTCCCGTGCCGGGGGCGCAGCGCGGCGCGCCGACTCCAGCCACCTGCCATGATGAGCCGATGGGCGCGAAGGGGACGGCGAGGCCGACGAAGGTCGACGTCGCCCGTCTCGCCAAGGTTTCCCCGGCCACCGTGACCTACGTGCTGAACGACGTCGCGGGCCAGACGATCTCGGCGCAGACCAAGGCCGCGGTGCACGCCGCGGCCAAGCAACTCGGCTACCGGCCCAACCTGGCGGCCCGAAACCTGGCCGTCGGCGGCAGCGGCGTAGTGCTCTACGTCGTCCCGCGGATCTCGCTGGGCGACCTGTTGATCGAAGTCGGCAGCCGACTCACCACCGCCCTGGCCCGACACGGTGTGGTGCTGTCGCTGCAATTCGAGACGGAGGACGGGCGCAACGTCGTCGACGCGATCGCCGACCTCAATCCGATCGCCGTGACGAGCGTGTTTCCGCTGAGTGGTGCAGCGCTGGACGCCGTGACCGACGCGCGCATCCCGCAGATTCACCTCGGCAGCGCGCAATTGCACGCAATGGGGAAGCTGCACGTGACGATCGGTGAGATGCGGGTCGATCACCTCGTGGCCAGGGGGCATCGCAAGCTGGCGTTCGCCTTCTCCGACGTCGAACAGGTGCGGCAGCTTGGCGAGTACTGGCTCGAAGGTCTGCGTGTCGCGGCGGCCCGGCACAACCTGCCGGAATTGGAGATCGGCACCGTCTCGACGGACGGCACGGATGCTGCCGAGGTCGTTCGCGGCTGGGTTGCCGCCGGGGTGAGCGCGGTGTGCGCCGACAGTGACGAGACCGCGATGGTGTGCCTGCACGGGGTGCGCGAGGCAGGACTGCGCTGCCCGGACGACCTCGCGGTGATGGGCGTCGACGCCAGGGCACTTGGCGCGGTCAGCGGGCCGCCCCTGACGTCCGTGGCATTCGACGCCGAGACCATCGTCGACGTCTCGGCGGCCGCGATGATGACCGAACTCGGTTATCCAGCCGTGCACGAACCGAGCAGTGCGAACGTGGCCCGGCTGATCCAGCGCGCGTCCACCTGATGCGAGGAATGCTTGTCGGGCGGTCGCTCAGCCGTGTAACTTACGCGGGTAAGCAGCCATCGCCGTAGCCCTCAGAGAGGCGGACTCCGTGACCGTTGACGCCACCCGTGACGTGTACTTCGACCCGTACAGCGTCGAGATCAACGCGGACCCCTACCCCACCTTCGGGCGGCTGCGGGAAGAAGCACCGCTGTACTACAACTCCCAGCACGACTTCTACGCGCTGAGCCGCTACGCCGACGTCAACAAGGCGATCGTCGACCACGGCACGTTCAGTTCCGCGCGGGGCGCCATCATCGAACTGATCAAGGCCAACATCCCCATCCCGCCGGGTGTCCTGATCTTCGAGGATCCGCCCATCCACGACATCCACCGCAAGCTGCTGGCCCGGATGTTCACTCCCCGCAAGATCGCTCTGCTCGAAGAGAAGATCCGCGGGTATTGCGCGCAAAGCCTCGACCCCGTCGTCGGCACCGGGAAGTTCGACTTCGTCACCGACCTGGGCGCGCAGATGCCGATGAAGACGATCAGCGCGCTGATCGGCATCCCCGAGGCCGACCAGGAAGCCGTGCGCGACCATGTCACCGGCCAGATGCGCACGGAGGCGGGCAAGCCGATGAAGGCCGCCGAAGAGGGTCTGGTGACCGGCGACATCTTCGCCGACTACATCGACTGGCGGGTCGACAACCCATCCGACGACATCATGACCGAACTGCTCAACGTCGAGTTCACCGACGAGACCGGCACCATCCGCAACCTCACCAGGGAAGAACTCCTGACCTACCTCAATGTCGTCGCCGGAGCCGGAAACGACACCACCACTCGCCTGATCGGCTGGGCTGGAAAGGTGTTGGCCGAGCATCCCGGGCAACGTCGCCAACTGGTCGAGGATCCATCGCTGATCCCCAGGGCCGTCGAGGAACTCGTCCGCTTCGAGCCGCCTGCCCCACACGTGGCGCGCTACGTCACCCGTGACGTCGAGTACTACGGGCAGACCGTGCCCGAGGGTGCAGTGATGATGATGCTCATCGGCGCGGCCAACCGCGACCACCGTCAGTTCGGACCCGACGGGGATGCGTTCGACATCAACCGCGAGCCGCGCGCACATCTGGGATTCAGTGTCGGCGCCCACTTCTGTCTGGGCTCGTCGCTGGCCCGTCTCGAAGGACGCGTCGCGCTGGAGGAGATCCTGAAGCGCTTCCCCGAGTGGGAGATCGACATGGCCGGTGCGGAGTTCTGCCCCACGTCGACGATCCGCGGCTGGGACAAGATGCCTGCGACCATCGGGTGATCTCGTGAACATCGCCACCTCCGCTAGCCTGGTGCCAGGACGACCGGAGGAGCATCGCGGCATGGCGATTCGAGTACTGCCCTACGTCACCATCGAGGTCGACGACCGTCTCCGCCGCCGGGTGCGGCACGCCACCGACCGATTGCGGATCAACGTCCGGTCCTATCTGCTGAGCGCGGCCGACGACGTCGACACGGCGGGCGAGAGGGTACGCAATCTCTGCGATGCGGCGGTCGACCGCGTCGACGACGTCGTCGCAAGGGTCAGTGATCGCATCGATCCCGCGACGCGCCGGGACGCCGAGCAGGGCGCTCGAGTCGAAGCAGGCTAGCGACACCTCTACGGTGTGTTGACGGGGTAAGTCGCATCGCCGATGAAGGGTGTCTAGAACGTTGTTGGGCCACGGACTGGTCGTCTTCTACGCGCTGTGTTCGGCCGTCTGCATGGCGATCGGCATCGTCGTGCGCCAGCGCGCCACCATGGACGTGCCCTCTGATCAGAGTGTGAGCACGCGGATGATCGTCACCCTGCTGCGGCGACCGATCTGGTGGGCCGGTACCGGGGCGGCCGTGGCGGGCTACGGATTTCAGGCCCTTGCGCTGGTGAAGGGTTCGCTGATTCTCGTCCAACCCCTGCTGGTGTCGGCATTGCTGTTTGCGCTACCGCTCAGCGCACGACTCGCGGGCCGGCGCGTCACCCGTCGGGAGTGGTTGTGGGCAGGGCTGTTGACCCTGTCCCTTGCGCTGTTCGTGCTGCTCGCCCGTCCCGGTCCCCCGGACCGACCGGCGACGCTTCCCGTGGCGGTGATGGTCTCCGCCGCCTGCCTGGTGGTCATCGTCGGCTGTGTCCTGGTGGCTCGGCGCCTGGAGGGCTCACAGAGCGCGGTGTTGTTCGCCGTGAGCGTCGGCGTGCTGTTCGGGGTGGTCGCCGTCGTGACCAAGATCGTCACGCACCTGCTGAACGAACGTGGCGCCATGGGCCTGCTCGCCACCCCGGCGCCGTATGCGCTGGTGATACTCGGGGTGGTGGCCACGTTGCTGCAGCAGTCCGCCTTCCATGCTGGTGCGCTGCAGACGTCGGTGCCGACGATGTTGGTCCTGGAGCCGGTCGTGGCGGTCTGCCTTGGCGCCGTCCTGCTCGGCGAGGAACTGGACGTCAGCGGTTACGAGCTCATCGCCCTCGTCATCGCGGTGGCCGCCATGATGTCGGCCACCTTCTCGCTCGGGCGCGGCGAGGGCGCCTACGCAGCCGAACTCGAGATGGAGGCGGCCCGCTCCCCGGTGTGAGTGGGGGAGGGGTCAGGCCAGCGTCGACGTGTAGTACGTGACGCCGTTCATGGTCTGCCGGTCGTCGTCGGACTGCGGGATGGCCTCGAAGCCGTTGGAGGCCATCAGCTCGCCCATCGGGGTGCCGACGGACGTCCAGCCCTTGGCATCGAGGTACTGGCCGACGTCGTTGCGCTCGCCCTCGAACCCGAGTTCGGAGAAGTCGAGATCGAAGCCGTGCTCGCGCCACTTGGCCGTCGCCTCGCGCATCCGCTCCCGTGCCTCCTCGGGATCGATGTCGGCGGTGTTCGGGACCGCCTCGCTGCCCAGCCTGCTGCCGCGCGCACTCAGCGCGGTGACGGCGTCGAGCAGGCGATCCTGAGCTTCCGGAGGCAGGTAGCCGTACAGGCCCTCGGCGATCCACGCCGCGGGCTTGGAGATGTCGAAGCCCGCCGCCCGCAGTGCCGCAGGCCAGTCCTCGCGCAGATCGATGGAGACCGTGCGCAGGTCCGCCTTGGGTTCGGCGCCGAGGCCCGCGAGCGTCGTCGTCTTGAACTCGATGACGGCCGGTTGGTCGATCTCGAACACCGTCATGCCCGCGGGCCAGTCCAGTCGGTAGGCGCGGGCATCCAAGCCGGAAGCCAGGATGACGGCCTGGCGGATCCCGGCCGCCGCGGCGTCCGCGAAGAACTCGTCGAAGTAGCGCGTGCGTGCGGCCATCGCGGCGGGCATCTGCGCCAGACCCCAGCCCGTACCGCCTCCGTCGACGTCCGAGGAGGCCAGTTCGCCGGTGGCCCACCGGGTGAGAAAGTCCACCCCGACCGCGCGCACCAACGGCTCGGCGAACGGATCGTCGATCACGCCTTCATCGGTCGCGATCGCCCTGGCCGCCGCCACCATGGTCGCCGTGGTCCCCACGCTGGTGGCCAGGTCCCAGGTGTCGTCATTGGTCCGTGTCATCGATGCACCTCTTCATAGATCACCTAACAGCTTTACTTAGTCACTATAACAAACCATTGTCGCAGTGGTCTTGCTCACAGGGAACTGGCAGGTCAGACATTTGGGGCATATCTTTAGTTTTGCTAACGTTGTCCCCAACGGTTGGGCAAGGGCGCCCACCGAATCACACACTTTCCTAGATTTCCGTAGGGGTTATTCATGTCGACCAATACCCGCGAAGCGCGACTCGAACGCCGCATCGCCGACCTGTACTCCGACGACGAGCAGTTCGCCGCCGCAAAGCCCGCCGAGGACGTCAGTGCGGCCGCCAGCCAGCCAGCACTTCGCCTGCCAGACGTGGTCAAGACCGTCATGGAGGGTTACGCCGCACGGCCCGCACTGGGTCAGCGCGCCGTTGAATACGTTACCGAGGCCGGCCGCACGACGGCCAAGTTGGCGCCTCGCTTCGACACCGTGAGCTACGGCGAGCTGTGGGAGCGCGTCCAAGCGTTCGGCGCCGCGCTCCAGAACCAGCCCGTGCGGCCCGGCGACCGGATTGCCATCCTCGGCTTCACCAGCGTCGACTACACCGTCGTCGACACCGGCACGACGCAGCTCGGTGCGGTCTCCGTTCCGCTGCAGACCAGCGCCCCGCAGGCTCAGCTGCAGCCGATCATCGCCGAGACGGAGCCCGCCGTGATCGCGTCGAGCATCGACTTCCTCGACGACGCCGTCGAACTCATCCTCACCGGACCCGCGCCTGCCAGCCTGATCGTGTTCGACTTCCAGCCGGAGGTCGACGACCAGCGCGACGCGCTCGAGGCAGCCAAGGCGCGGCTGCAGAGCACCGCCGTGGTCGTCGAGACCCTGGCCGACGTGCTCGCCCGCGGCCTCGATCTGACGGCCCCCCGGTCGGTCGTCGGCGAGGGTGACGATCCGCTCGCCCTGCTCGTCTACACGTCCGGCAGTACCGGAGCCCCCAAGGGCGCGATGTACCCCGAGCGCAAGGTCGCCAACATGTGGCGCTCAGCCGCCAATTCGCACTGGGACGAGAACCAGGGCGTTCTGCCCGCGATCACGCTGGCCTTCCTGCCGATGAGCCACGTGATGGGTCGCGGCGTGCTGTACGGCACGCTCGCCAGTGGCGGCACCGTCTACTTCGCCGCCCGCAGCGATCTCTCGACCCTGCTCGAGGACATGGCGCTCGTCCGCCCCACGCAGCTGAACTTCGTCCCCCGCATCTGGGACATGCTCTACCAGGAGTACGTCAGCCAGACCGACCGCGGTGCCAGCGTCGAGGAGCTGCGGCAGAGCCTGCTCGGCGGGCGCTACGTCAGCGCCATGACCGGCTCGGCGCCGATCTCGCCCGAACTCAAGGCGTGGGTCGAGGACTTCCTCGACATGCACCTCATCGAGGGCTACGGCTCGACCGAGGCGGGCGCCGTCTTCGTCGACGGCCACATCCGGCGCCCACCGGTGATCGACTACAAGCTCGTCGACGTACCCGAGCTGGGCTATTACGGCACCGACGTGCCGCATCCCCGTGGCGAGCTGCTGGTCAAGTCCGAACAGCTGTTCCCCGGCTATTACAAGCGGCCCGAGGTCACCGCCGAGGTCTTCGACGCCGACGGTTACTACCGCACGGGCGACGTCGTCGCCGACATCGGGCCCGACCAGGTGAAGTACCTGGACCGGCGCAACAACGTGCTCAAGCTGTCGCAGGGCGAGTTCGTCACCGTCTCCAAGCTGGAGGCAGCCTTCACCGACAGCCCGCTGGTGCGTCAGATCTACATCTACGGCAACAGCGCCCGGCCCTACCTGCTGGCCGTGGTGGTGCCCACCGAAGACGCCCAATCGCGTTACGAGGCAACCGAACTCAAGTCGGCCATCAGTGCGTCGCTCAAGGATGCGGCTCGCTCTGCGGATCTGCAGTCCTATGAAGTTCCTCGAGACTTTCTCGTGGAGACCAGCCCGTTCACGCTGGAGAACGGTCTGCTGACCGGTATCCGCAAGCTCGCGTGGCCGCGGCTGAAGGAACGCTACGGCGCGGAACTCGAGCAGTTGTACGTCGACCTGGCCTCCGGCCAAGAGGGCGAACTGCGCGCACTGCGGCAGAGCGGCGCCGATCGACCCGTCCTGGAGACCGTCAGCCGGGCGGCCAGCGCGCTGCTCGGTGCGGCCGCCTCCGACGTCCGGGCCGATGCCCAGTTCACCGACCTCGGCGGAGACTCGTTGTCGGCGTTGACCTTCGCCAACCTGCTGCACGACATCTTCGGTGTCGACGTCCCGGTCGGCGTAATCGTCAGCCCGGCCAGCGACCTGGCGTCCATCGCCGCCTACGTCGAGGCCGAACGCGCAGGCGGGTCCAAACGGCCCACCTATGACGCGGTGCACGGCCGTGACGCGGTCGAGGTGCACGCCGGCGACCTCACGCTGGACAAGTTCATCGACGCCGAAACCCTCGCTGCGGCCACGTCACTGCCCGGCCCCGCCTCCGAGGTGCGCACCGTGTTGCTCACGGGCGCAACCGGATTCCTCGGCCGGTACCTGGCCCTGGAGTGGCTAGAACGGATGGATCTGGTCGACGGCAAGGTCATCTGCATCGTCCGCGCGAAGGACGAAGAGTCCGCACGCGCCCGCCTCGACGCGACGTTCGACAGTGGCGATCCCAAACTGCTCGCGCACTACCGCGAGCTGGCCGCCGAGCACCTCGAGGTGTTCGCTGGCGACAAGGGCGACGCGAACCTCGGTCTGGACGACGCCACCTGGCACCGGTTGGCCGACACCGTCGACCTGATCGTCGACCCGGCCGCACTCGTCAACCACGTCCTGCCATACAGCCAGCTGTTCGGGCCCAACGTGCTTGGCACCGCGGAGCTCATCCGCATCGCCCTCACGACGAAGGTCAAGCCGTTCGTCTACGTGTCCACGATGGCCGTCGGGGCCGGCATCGACCGCGCCGACAACACCGAGGACGCCGACGTCCGCGTGGTCAGCGCCACCCGCAAGATCGACGACAGCTACGCCAACGGCTACGGCAACAGCAAGTGGGGCGGCGAGGTGTTGCTTCGCGAGGCGAACGAGCACTACGGCCTGCCCGCCTCGGTGTTCCGCTGCGACATGATCCTGGCCGACACCACCTACGCCGGTCAGCTCAACCTGCCCGACATGTTCACCCGCATGATGCTCAGCTTGGTCGCGACCGGCGTTGCGCCGCAATCGTTCTACGAGCGCAGCAGCGACGGCAACCGGCAGCGGGCGCACTACGACGGCCTGCCCGTCGAGTTCATCGCCGAGGCCATCTCGACACTGGGCTCCCGCGTGGAGTCGGGCTTCGAGACGTACCACGTGATGAACCCGTACGACGACGGCATCGGCATGGACGAGTTCGTGGACTGGCTCGTCGACGCCGGCTATTCGATCCGGCGCGTCGACTCCTACGGTGAGTGGCTGCAGCGGTTCGAGACGACCCTGCGGGCACTGCCCGAGAAGCAGCGCAACGCGTCGCTGCTGCCGCTGCTGCACAACTACCAGTCACCGGAGCATCCCATCAACGGGTCGATCGCTCCGACCGAGCGGTTCCGTGCGGCGGTGCAGGAGGCAAAGATCGGGCCGGACAAGGACATTCCGCACATCTCGGCGCCGGTGATCGTCAAGTACATCACCGACCTGGAGTTGCTCGGCCTGCTCTGACCCCACCCCGCGCCGAGTGTGCGGTGAGATCGTCTACAACGCCGTATTGACGATCTCACCGCACACTCGGCGCATTTTTGCGTTGGGGCGGCTAGCGGTTGCCGAAGCCGACGAGGCTGTGCACCTGCGGCAGCGTCGCCGTCGTCGCGAAACCGGGGGCCGCGGCGCAGACCGCGGGCACCGCGTTCAGCACCTGCATGCCCGTCGCGACGTTCGCGGAGTTGACGTGCTCCAGCATCGAGGCGTCGCGTTCGAAGCTCGCGAGCGACAGGAAGTGCGCGCGCATCGACGGGTCGCCCTCGATGGTCAGCGTCCACCCGTGCTGCGGCTTTGGCCAGTGCTTCGGATACTCGTTGCCGACCGTCCACAACGTCTCGATCTCGACGAGTGGCCGACCCTGCCGCCGCCCCACCCAATTCCACCGCTGGCCCGCGGTGGTCCCGGCGTGCAGCACGTGATCGAAGATCTGGTGATCGTGTTCGGCGGCCACGGCCTCGACGCTCGCCGTCACCTCGTCGATGCCCGCATGCAGCGCATCGGCCAACAGCCACACCTGTTCGGTGAAGATCGAACTGTTGAAGGCCAGGAAGTCGTTGGCGGTGACGCTGATCTCGTCGACCGGTTGGCCGAAGCGCATGTTGTCGAACGTGATCGCGGTGCTGTCGTACACCGACCAGTCGGCCCGCTCCTGAAGCGTCAGCTTGTCGATGGTGCGGCTCATGCCCGACAGTGCCAGCGGCAGGGCGCCCGACAGGTTGCCGGGGTTCAGCCCGCAGCCGTGCACGCTGGTGCCGCCCTTGAGGCAGGCAGCCAGGACCCGATCGCGGTCTCTGAGACGAATGCGGCTGGGATGGAACAGAAATGCCGTCGTGACGACGTTCTTCCCGCTCGCGAGGATGGCACACACCTCGCTGACGGAGGTCAGCCGCGGGGTGTACACGACACAGTCCGCATCGAGGGCCAGCACGCGCTCGGCGTCGGTCGTGGCGAGCACGCCGACGGGCCCCCGACCGATCAGCGTGCCCGCGTCGACGCCGTCCTTGTCGTCGGAATACACCTTGACGCCAACCAATTCCAGCCCCGTGCGGGCATCCATGACAGCCGCCAGCACCTCCTTGCCGACCGCGCCCGTGCCCCACTGGATGATGCGAAGTGCCATGCCATCACAGTCGCACGGCGACAGCCGGTGCGTCCGGGGATCCAGTCACGCGTACCAGGACGCCCATCGCGTCACGGTCACGGCGACGACGGGACCGTCCAGCGCGACGCGCTCGTACTGGGGATACTCGTGCCGCAGCGCCGCATAGCCGATCGCCATCTGCTCGCCGCTCTCGTGGATGACGGCGACACCGTCGGCGCGGACCCACCACAGTTGCGTCCAGTCGGCGTCGTAGTGATCCACCAGCAGGCTCACCCTCGGGTTGGCCGCGATGTTCGCCAACCGCCGCAGTCGACGGGTGGACTTCCGCTTGGCGTCGACGGCGGTGTAGATGATCGCCTGATCGTCGACGACCCTGACCGCGAACACCACGGGCACCACGTGCGGCGCCCCATCCACACCGACCGTCGAGAGCGCCGCGACGGGCGACGTCGCGAAGAGGGCGGCTGGCTCGACCGTCGTCATGGGCGCTTGGTGCCCGGCATCTGCGGGCGCACGCTCATCGGTGATCTGGTGACGTTGATCTCGGGCTTCTTCGTCGGCTGCGGCGGGCGCTGGGAGACCGGCGCCCGGCTCACCTCGGCTGCCGTCGGCGGCGGCGGCGGCGGCGGTG
>JAOPWT010000169.1 GCA_025965555.1 Mycobacterium sp. | reverse complement strand
GGCGCTGGTGGTTTCGGTCATGTGGTGCTCCTCGGTTTCGGGGTTGATGGGACAGTCGCGGCGCGGGCGCGTCAGTTGTTGTCGGCGAGCCAGCGTTCGGTGTCGATCGCGGCGGCGCAGCCGCTGCCTGCGGCGGTGACGGCCTGCCGGTAGGTGTGGTCGACGAGGTCTCCCGAGGCGAACACACCGTCGATCGAGGTGCTGGTCGAGCGTCCCTTGACCTTGACGTAGCCCTCGTCGTCGAGATCGACCTTGCCTCTGACCAGCGCCGAGCGTGGATCGTGCCCGATGGCCACGAACACGCCCGTGACGGCCAGCTTCGACTCTTCGCCGGTGACGGTGTTAACCAGGCGCAGACCCGTTACCTTCGGGTCGCCCTCGACCTCGGTGACCGCGGTGTTGGTGAGGAAGGTGATCTTCGGGTTGGCCTTGGCGCGCTCCAGCATGATCTTGGAGGCGCGGAACTCCTCGCGGCGATGGATCAGCGTGACGCTGCTCGCGAACTTGGTGAGGAAGATGGCCTCCTCCATCGCGGAGTCGCCGCCGCCGACGACGGCGATGTCCTGGTTACGGAAGAAGAAGCCGTCGCACGTCGCGCAGGTGCTGACGCCGGTGCCGATGCGCTCCATTTCGCCGGGCACCCCGAGCTGACGGGCGGCCGCGCCCATCGCCAAGATGATGGAACGGGCCTGGAACGTCTCGTCACCGACGGTGACGGTCTTGACCGGGCCATCGAGGGACACGTCTTCGACGTCTTCCATGCGGAGGTCGGCCCCGAACCGGAGAGCCTGCTCGCGCATCTCCTCCATGAGTTCGGGCCCGGTGATGCCCTCCTTGAAGCCGGGATAGTTCTCGACCTCGGTGGTGGTCATGAGTGCGCCGCCGAACTGCACGCCTTCGAACACCAGCGGTTGGAGCTGTGCCCGCGCGGCGTACACGGCCGCTGTGTAACCAGCAGGGCCTGAGCCGATGATGATCACGTCGTGGACGGTGTTGGAGGAGGTCATTTCCGCCTTTCTGCGTACGCCTATAACACCAGCGTAAGCCCGCCTGTTCCACGAGCGCCTCCGGGACGCGTCATGGGCGGTCGACGACGCGGCTGGCGAGCAATCCCGTGTCGACGGCGCTGCAGTTCGGCGCCACCACGACGGCGTTGATCCTTCTCGGCGCATCCCCGGGCAGCAGCACCAGGACCCCCGGTCTGCCGCTGACGTCGAGGGGCCGTGCGCCGAGCACCGACGTCGAGGTCGGGTAGCCCAAACCGCTGAGGCACGACACCCGGCGCAGGGGATCGGTGAGGGCACCGAGATCCGGGGGCCGGCTCAGCAAGGCGATGACCTCGTCATCGGCCAGGGGTATCCCGTCCCGTGGTCGGGACGCCTCGCTCGAGGACGCCGCTGGGCTGGTGCCGAAGATGCCGCCACTGCGACTTCGCACGAGCATGGTGGTGCCGACCGCGCCTGCGGCGACGACCGCTGCGACACCGGTGACCGCAGCGGCGCGCCGAAGCCGTGACGATGGCGCGCGCGCCGACCGCAGCGCGGCGCCGATCCGTGCCGTGATGTCGGCGGGGATGTCCGGCGCCGATGCCGCGTCGCTGCCGAGGTCGGCCACGTCGCGCCGGACGCGCTCCAGGGCCGAGAGTTGACCGGCGATGTCGGGTTCGGAGCGGGCGCGCTGTCGAAGACGGGCCGCCGCCTGATCATCGACCAGTCCGGCCTGCAGGTCCGCCAGCAGGTCGACCGTGACGGGGCCGTCGAAGCGATCACCGCGACCGTTCGGCTGGCTGTCCACTGCGCCAGTGTCGCACCGGCCACCGTCGGGAATTCCTGTGAATGTGCTCTCGTTGTGCTGTTAGAAGAGGAAGCTTGGGTTTTGCGGCCCACACTTGTGATTAGACGAACTCGCGAACGAGGCCCCATCATGCGCAACCTGCATCGACTACTGGTCATCGGCGCCTTCGGTATCGCGTCGGCGGCCGGGCTGGTGGGCTTGGACGTCGCGACCACGCCGCAGTCCGATTCCGTGGCGTGCGACATGAACGTGGTGCCCTTCGACCCGTACCACCAGACCTGCGGCATCCCGAACCAGATTCCGACTGCGCCGGGCCAGGCGCCGGGGGCGGGGGCGATCATCGCCTGCCGCAACATCCCGGGATGTCTGTCTCAGGCCGTCAACGGACCGCAGCTTGTCGCGGTGCCCCGCCCGGACACCAGGGTTCGCCAGAGCCCGTAGCCGCTCAGCGGCGCCTACCCTGGACCGTCGGGGCGGCATCGTCGAAATACTCCAATGTCTTGGCCAACTTGGCTCGCGCCCTTGAACACCGGCTCTTGACCGTGCCCTCCGGCACCCCGAGCAGGCGCGCGGTCTCGGCCACCGAGTAGCCCTGCATGTCAACGGCCACCACGACGGCCCGTTGCTCGATGGGCAGCCGCAGCAGCGCGCGCTCCACGACGAGTGCTGTGTCGACGCGTGGCGTGGGATCGCCCAGGTGGCAGACGTCGTCCTCGAGTTGCGTTGCGGCGTGAGACTTGTTGCGGCGCAATCGATCTAGGCATGAATTGACCACGATGCGGTACAGCCAGCTGCTGACCGACGCATCGTGCCGAAAGGCAGGCGCACTGCGGTGCGCAGACAACATCGCGTCTTGCAGGGCATCCGCGGCGTCGTCGGGGTTGCGACTGGTGATCTGAGCCAGGCGGTACAGCTGGCGGTGATGCCGGTAGAACAGCTCCTCGAAGGCATACCGCTCGCCCGCGACGTGCGCGACGAGCAACTCTGCGTCCGTCCGCTCTGGCTCAGCGATTCCCCCGAAGCTCCCCACAGACGAACACTAATCAACCCCGCGCAGCGGTCCCGACACTTCTTCGCGCCGACCGCACACCGTCGCCCCAATCAGGCCGCTGGGCTGCCTGAACGCATCCCGAGGGCACGTCCCGAGCCTGGGGACAACTTCGGGTGGCGCCGTCAGGACGCGGGCTTGAGCGTGATCTCGGAGATGGCGGTCTCGCTCTTGCCGTCGACGGTGCCGAGCGTGGTGATCCACACCAGCACATTCGACACCGGCTGCGGGTTGTCGATGTTGATGGTGTTGGACCCGGTCTTCATCGGCGTCGGCGGGCTGAGCGCGGTCGTGTCCTCCAGCGTCGCCGGAGTGGCCGATTGAGCGGAGCGGATCTGAATCGACGTGCCCGTACTGTTCAGATCAAGCGACACGGAACCGATCGCGGTCGGCTGGGGCAACTGCAGAATGAGCCCGACGCCGTTCTTGAAGTTCGGGAACGGAACCGGGTCGCTGTAGGTATCGGTCTTCCACACCGTCGCGGGGTTGCCGTCGATCGCGTTTCCGGCGTCGGCAGGGTTGTCGGCCTCGCCACCGGGTGAGAACACCGTTGCCCGAACGGGTTTCACGTTGTTCGCGTTCGGATTCTTGCTGGTGCTGCTCGACGGTGCGTTGAGGCCCAGCTCGTCCTTGTTCAGCGGGCCACCGACGTCACTGAACACGCCTCGCAACACGGTCGCCAGCACGATGAGGGCCACGACCAGGATGGAACCCGCGACGGCCGCACCGATCAGCACGCCCTTCTTGCGGCGCGCCTTGGCTTCGGCATCGTCCTCCGCACGGAAGCGGGCGGCCGGAGCTTCCGGTTCGTCGATGGGTGAGATCAGCTCGGTGCGGTCGGCGACGGCGGTGGCCTGCTGCAGCAGGTTGAGCAACGTCGGCGCGGACCGGATGCCGCCGTTCTCCTGGACGGCGCGGACGGCCGCCGCGGAGATCTGGAACGGGATGGCGCGGTCCATCGCGCGTGGTTCCACCGGTTCGCCCGCGGAGTCGACGTCGGCGGACTCCATGCCACTACGCACCCCCGACTCCGGAAGCGGCCACCGGTTGACCAGGAGCGCGTACAGCGCCGCGCCGATGCCGCGAATGTCGTCTTCGGGCGTCGCGGAGGGCAGCGTCGCAGGGAAGGCGAGAGCGACGTCTCCCTCGATGCTGACGCGTACCCGGCCGGGGTGATCGATCGACAGCGCGACACCCGCGCGGTGCGCAGCCTCGGCCGCGGCCGCCAGCGACTGGACGGCACGGGCGCCCCCGATGGCCGACGGCGCCGTCTCGGCGACCTCGGCCAGCGACCCGCCGCGGATCCACTCCGAGACGACAAGGCCACCCGACCCGGTGTGCGCGACATCCAGCACGCGGGCGATGCCTGGCACGTCGATCGAGCTCAATCGCATGGTGCGGGAGAGGATCTCGGCCAGCTCGTCGTCTGGCAGCACGGCGTCGGGGTCGATGAACGTCAGTGCCACTTGGCGATCCAGGACGGTGTCCATGGCGTGCCAGAACTGCAGATGCGCTGGCCCGCCGTGGAACACCAGCAGTCGGTAGCGCCCACCCGCGATCGTCGCACCGGGAATGAGGTGGACGTCATCGTCGGCAGTGGCTGCCTCGATGGCGGGTTCGTTCGGCATGCCGAAGGCCGTGGGTTCCCTGGTGGGATCGCCGCCGTAGTCGGCGGGTGGTCGGCCCGACGGCGGCAGATGCGATTCTGCGGGCACGTCCGGCTGGAAGTCGTCGACGTTCTGTCGTGGGATGCGGGTCGTGGCGCCGGCGTCGGGCGCGGAGCCGCCTGCGGGGTCGTCGGTCACCGCTGGTCCTTTCCAAAGCCCGGCTCCGGCAACGCCTGCCGGAGGTCCGCCCCGCCAGGCCGCGGCGTTTGGACGCGGCCGCAACGGGTGCGAATTGCTCTGATCAGCGTACGGGAGGGACATACCCGGCCGTGGTCGGTCGGGAACCCTCGCCGGGGCCACCGGCGGGGCCGGTTGGCCGCGACCGAGTCGCCGTCGGATGACCGCCACGACTGCCTCGGCATCGGGGACCTTGGCCACCACTAACACCGCCGCGATGATCGGCAGCATGATCAGTCCGAGAACCACCAGGCGCAGGATCGAACCGGCGCCGCCCGCCTTCTCGGTGAGCGACGCTAGACCCAGAAGGCGATCGGCGGCATGAGCGATCAATCCCGCCAACAACGAGCCGGCGATCGTGACGAGGATGGTCCGAAGGACGTCGAGTGCGATAAGCCTGCCGCCGGGGGGCTTGAGGTTGGCACGCAGCATCATGTGACCGACCGCGGCGCCCGCCAGGAAGCCGAGACCATTGGCTAGCCCCAGGTATCCGGCGATGAGCTCGGGGTCGTCGGTGACGAATGGCGTCGCCAGTGAGGCGATGATCTTGACCGCGGTGATGACGATGATCAGCAGGATCGGCGTCCACGGTTGCTCGCGCGCGTAGAACACGCGCAGTTGCAGAAGCACCATCGAGTACGGGACCAGCGTGAAGGCGGACAGCGTGATCGCCATGCCCAGATAGCCGGCATCCACGTCGCCGAAGTTGCCGTACGCGAACAGCGCGCTGCCGATCGCGGGGCCCGCGACCGTCATGAACGCCACGACCGGAATCAGCGTCACCATCGTCAGCCGCGTGGCGAATGACAGATCGGCGAGCACGGCGGGCTGATCGTCGGCGGCGGCGTTGCGCGACAGTCGGGGCATCACCACCGTGAGCACCGTCACGCCGATCATGCCGAACGGCAGCATGAGCACCAGCCACGTGTAGTTGTAGATCGCCGGTCCGGAAGCGGCTGCGGTGCTTGCGATCTGGTTGCCGACGATGAGACCGGCCTGGCTGATCAGGACGTAAAGCACCATCGCGCCTGCCATCGTCCCGAATTTCTTGATCCTGGCGTCGAGGCCCCACAGCGGGCGCAGACTGACCCGCTCCCGGCGGATGGCGATGAAGAGCACGGCGGTCTGGGCGACGACGCCGAGGGTGGTGCCGATGCCGAGGACGAGCAGCTTGCCGTTGCCCATCTCGACCGGATTGAGTGAAAGCTCGCCTGGCACCAGGACATACAGACCCAGGGTGGCGATCGCGACGATGTTGTTCACCACCGGGGCCCACGCGGGCGGACCAAACACGTTGCGCGTGTTCAGGATTGCCATGAACACCGATGACAGGCCGTAGAAGATGATCTGCGGCAGCAGCAGGTAGGCGAAGGCGGTGGTGAGGGAGCGGTTCACCTGCGGGTCGTCGCCGAGCATGAGGTGAACCAGAAGGGGTGCGGCCACCACCGAGATCACCGTGGCGATGAACAACAGCGCGGTCGCCAGGGTGAGGAGCCGTCGCACGAAGGCGGTGCCACCGTCGGCGTCGTCACGCTCGGCGCGGGCCAGCACCGGCACGAAGATCGCGGTGAACGTCGCCTCGAGCACCAGTGCGGCGATCATGTTGGGCAGCTGATTGGCCACGGAGAAGGAACTGGACAGGGCCGCACCGAGGATGGCGGCGAGCAGCACGATGCGGAAGAACCCCGTGATGCGGCTGACCAGCGTGGCCAGCGCCATGCCCCATGACCGCGACACCACGGCCGCGTCGGTCAGCTCCGGCTTGCCCGCGCGCCGTCGCGGCGCGGGGCCCTGAGGAATCCGCTGCGGCGCGCGCGGGGGGAGCCGCGCAGGACGACGTGCTCGGGGTGGCTGCGGTGCCACGGGGGGCGGCCCCGGCGGCCTATAGGTGCTCACTTCTCTTCCGGCGAGTGGGACAGCGCGACGTCGAGCGGATCCGGTCTGCCCGCGCGGTCCCGACGCTTGGGGCGGTCGAGGTCCGCGCGGTCGGGTTGACCTCGGAACCGGTGCCACAACCGTCGGCCCGCCAGCAGCACGAGGACCGCGCCCGCGGACAGCGTGATGAAGAACAGCACCTTGCCGTAAGCGTTGGAGTGCACCGAGAGCCGCACCGGCTCACCGAGCGGAAGGCCGTCCGCGGTCTGCAGTGCGACGTCGACGGCGACGCGCTGGGTGAAGTGCACCTCGATCGGCACGCGCAGCGGGAGGAAGCCGGGGGGCAGCTCGATCTCGCCCATGTCCGTAACCGTCATCCCCGGCGGCGCGTCGACGTTCAGTCGCACGCGGATGGGCACCGGCAGATCGTTGCGCAGGGCGAGCGGCAGCGGGCTGCGTTCGGTCGCGAGGGTGTAGGAGCCGCCCGGGTTGACGATCGTCACCGCACCAAGTAGATCGCCGACGGTGTCGTCGACGACGCCCACCCTCTGGGCGGCGAGCCCGTTGCGCGCATCCGGTGGCACGGACTGACTGAGCGCCCGCAGCATGTCCTCCCGCAACGGCGCGGTGTACTCCGTTCCGGTCAGCCCGGTGCGCGGGTCGACGGTCAGTGACGAGGTGAGTCCCCACAGCCTGCCGGTTGCGTTGGCGATGCTCGCCGTGACGTCCGCGTCGATGTAGGCGCGGGGATTGCCGAGGGTTTCGGGGGGCAGCGGTTGCACGTCCGACGGTGGGATGGCGCTGGTCTCGGCAAGCACGGCGGTCAGCGGGCGGGCAACGGCCAGACCGGACCGGATCGAGGAGGCCAGCGTCGTGAGGATCGACTGAGCCTCATCGGGTGGCAGGTTCCATGCGAGTGGCGGAACGAGGATTTCGACGCGGGGCTCCGTCTGGGGTCGCAGCGCGCGCCACAGCACGGCCGCCAGGGCGTCTTCGCGGCGGGCGATGGGCGAGTCGTGCGCGAGCGGAACGGCGAGCGACGCGTCCAAGTAGGACGGGGTGACGGGCATCGTGCCTGCACCGGCGAGTGCCGCGCCCACCGCGGGGTCGAACGGGGCCGCCACCACGTTCGGGTCGTACCGGCGAGGCGCGAGGTCGGCGGTCGAGGCCTCGTCGGTCGCCGAGTCCTGCGCCACGGACTGGCCGGCTGCGATCGCCACCGTCGGCCCCTGCGCGGCCAGCAGCTGCACGGCAGGACCGGTCAGGGGTCCGTCACCGACGACGGTCGCGCCGCGGGTCGAGGCGATGCCGAGGATCTGATCGACGATGTCGCCCGCGCCGGTGGTGGCTGCGGCGGACAGACCGGCGTCGCCGACCCGCGCCAGCGCCGCCAGGTCGGCTTGTGCGTAGACCGTCGGCGTGACGCACGATCGCTGGGCCAGTGCCCTTAGCCTGCCGAGCCAGTTGACCGCCGCGTCCTGACCGCTCCCCGGATGCGTCGTGGAGTTCAGTCCACCGCCGGGGTCGTCGTTGACGACGTAGCCGCCCGTCATGGCGTTGACCGTGATCAACAGGTCCGGGTCGACGGCAAGACACATCGCGCTGCGCGTCAGCCCGCCAGGGTCCACCGCTGGGCTGGTCGCGAAGTCCGCCGCGGACAGCAGCGTGTCGAGCCGGCCGCCGGGCGCCAGCGACGTCGCCAGCTCGTCGTCGATGAGCCGGACCGGCGTGCTGCCCCCTGGCACGCCCGCCGCGAGGCGGGGCTTGTCCGCCAGCGGCCACAGCATCGTCACGCGCACGGGCTTCGACGTGTCCGGAGCCACGACGGCAGCCAACGCGTCATCGGGCGTGTTGGCCGGATCGGCGGGCACGCCGAGGACCGGCAGCAGGAACCGGGCGTCGTCGAGGCGGGCGGGCGCCCCGTAGTCGGGGGTGCCGTTGACGTTGACCAGAAGGGGGTAGATGCCGGGCTCGTCGATCCGCAGGGAGGGCAGATCGGCCGAGCGCACCGGGTACGAGAGGGAGAACGGTACGTGCTGGCCCTGGGCGAGTTCCGGAGCGACGGTGATGAAGTCCGCGACCGCCTGATACTGATCGACGTCACCGGTCAGGTTGGTGCGAAGTCCCGTCGACGAGGCGACGGCGGGCGCATGTTCGAGGCGGACGTTGATGTCGCGCACCGCCCGGTCGCCGACGTTGGTCACCGTGCCCGTGACGGTGACGGTGGGCTCGCTGGTGGTGGTCACCGTATCCGGGGTGATCGTGTCGATGTGCAGCTGCAGGAAGGGGCGGTCTCCTGGCTCACCTGCTGCGGCGCGGGGTGACACTGCGGGTACGGCGATCAATGTCACCAATGCGACGGCGGCCAGCAGACGCGACCCGGCGATCCAAGCCGCCGCGCGCCTCATGGGCCTTGGCCGCAGCCGTTCGCCCGCCGGCCGGGTTGCTGTTGTGCAGGGTCGTCGGGTCGACGGTTTCGAGTGTGCGAGTGCGTCTGCGGGCGGCGGCGCGGCGAGCTGTGCGGCAGCGGTGGAAGTGAGCCTGGGCCGTCGGCGTGGAGCTTGTCGATCAGCTCGCCTGCGACCTCGGCGAGTCTGCGTTCGTCGGCGTAGGCCAGGCGTGACGGTAGGTCTCCGAGTGGCACCCAGGCGACCTCGGTCACCTCGACGTCTTCGTCGGAGAGCTCACCTTCGAGGAATCGCATGAGGTAATGGTGCACGGTCTTGTGGACGCGGCGCCCCTCGGTCACGAACCAGTAGTCGATGCTGCCGAGCGCGGCGAGCACGCTGCCCTGGATGCCGGTCTCCTCGGCGACCTCGCGGATGGCGGTCTGCTCGGCGGTCTCGCCCTGTTCGATGTGGCCCTTGGGCAGCGACCACAGCATGCGTCCGCGCCGGTCGATCCGACCGATGAGCGCGGCGACCTGTTCGTCCTTGGGTCCGTCGATGCCATCGATGACCAGACCACCCGCCGAGGTCTCGTGGACGGTGCGCAGCCGTTCGGGGGAGCGGCGGCCGGGTCTGCCCTGCGGGGCCTTCGCCGAGGCGTCGACGTGGTGGCCGGGAGTGGGGCCGGGAAGTGGTGCGGCAGGAGGGCTGGGAGCACTCGGAGTGCTGGCTTCCGGCGGACCCGCAGAGCGTCGGCCGCGGCGCCGTCCTCGGCGCCGTCGTGGTTTGGCCCGTTCGCCCTCCGACACCCAAGCGATAGTAGCTGCCACTTGGTTTCCGTCCTGTACACACTCGCCGTCGTGGTCGCGTTGTCGCCGGGTCGTTACGCCACCGTGAGCGCCCATTAGGCTCATCGAACGTGCCGAACGATCCCTCCGCCACCGATGTGCTGCTGACCGCCGCCAAGGCGCTGCAACCGCACGCGCAGATGCTGCGTGAGCTGGGTCAGTTGTTCGCCGACGCCGGCCACCAGCTGTACCTGGTCGGCGGGAGTGTCCGGGATGCGCTTCTCGAACGGCCGCTGACGGATCTCGACTTCACCACCGACGCCCGCCCGGATCGGGTGCAGCAGGTGGTCCGGCGCTGGGCCGACGGGCTGTGGGACACCGGCATCGAGTTCGGGACGATCGGCGTCGGCAAGGGCTCCGAACGCCTTGAGATCACCACTTTCCGCGCCGACGCCTACGACCGGGTGACCCGCAACCCGGAGGTCCAGTTCGGTGATCGGCTCGAAGACGATCTGGTGCGGCGCGACTTCACCGTCAACTCGATGGCGGTGCGCATCACGCCGGCCGGCCTCGACGAATTCCTGGATCCCCTAAACGGATTGGACTCCATCCGCAACCGCGTGCTCGACACTCCGTCGACGCCGGAGGTGTCGTTCGGCGACGATCCGCTGCGGATGCTGCGCGCGGCGCGGTTCGTCTCTCAGCTCGGCTTCGACGTCGCGCCGAGGGTCCGCGAGGCGATGACGCGGATGGCGCAGGAACTCGGCCGGATCACCGTCGAGCGGGTGGCGGCCGAGCTGGACAAGATGATGCTGGGGGCCGACCCGGTCGCAGGCATCGACCTGATGGTCCGGACCGGCCTCGGTGACGTGGTGCTGCCCGAGGTGGGCGGCATGCGCATGGCCATCGACGAGCACCACCAGCACAAGGACGTCTACCAGCATTCGCTGACGGTGCTGCGGCAGGCGATCGACCTCGAGACCGGGGGGCCCGATCTGGTGCTCCGGTGGGCGGCGCTGCTGCACGACGTCGGCAAGCCGTCGACCCGTAAGCACGAGAGCGACGGCGGCGTGAGCTTCCATCACCACGAGGTCGTCGGCGCGAAGATGACCCGCAAGCGCATGCGGGCGCTGAAGTACTCCAAGCAGATGGTCGACGACGTGTCCCAGCTGGTGTACCTGCACCTGCGGTTCCACGGCTACGGGGACGGCAAGTGGACCGACTCGGCCGTGCGGCGCTACGTCACCGATGCCGGTCCTCTCGTCGAGAGGCTGCACAAGCTGGTGCGCGCCGACTGCACGACGCGCAACAAGCGCCGCGCCGCCCGTCTGCAGGCCAATTACGACGACCTGGAGAACCGCATCGTCGAACTCGCCGCGAAGGAGGACCTGCAGCGGGTTCGTCCCGACCTCGACGGCAACGAGATCATGCGGATCCTCGGCATCCCGGCGGGTCCCCAGGTGGGTCAGGCGTGGCAGTACCTCAAGGAGTTGCGGCTGGACCGCGGGCCGCTCGAGCACGACGAGGCGGTCGACGAACTTCAGAAGTGGTGGAACGCCAAGGCGTAGGTCCGCGTCCTATCAACCATGGAGTACTGCCTTGGTGACGGTGACGGGTCGGCCACCATCTGGTCGGCCGAGTTGAACGTCGACACCGACGACGACGGCGTTTTCGATGCGATCGGTCTGGACTTCGACGCCGACGGTCGGCTCGACGACGCCATGGCCGACCTCGACGGCGACGGGACCGCCGATCACCTGCTGCTCGATCTGGACGACGACGGACGTGCCGAGGCGGCGTTCACCGACGATGGCTCCGGCACCTGGTCGATCGGCGTCGACGGCCGCGCCGGGCAGATCCGCTGGCTGGGCCTCGACGGGGTGGAGCTGACGGGCGGCCCACTGGTCGACTTCGACGGCGACGGCCAGATCGACGACCGCCTGGTGGACGTCAACCGCGACGGATTGGCGGACCGCGTGCTCGTCGGCAGCGACGCCTACGTCGACACCGATGCCGACGGGCGCTGGGACGTGAAGCTGTCGGACTCCGACGGTGACGGCGCCGCAGACGCGGCGACTCAGCTGTAGCTAGCGGCCCCGTCCAGGTGGGCCCGCGAATGCCTGCGCGATCGTCAGCCACTTCGCGGCGTCGTCGCCGACCGCCGTCACGTCGAGTTCCGCGCGTGGGCGACGTTGGGTCACCAGCATGCAGAAGTGCTCGGCAGACCCGGTGACGTGCTGACCGGCGTCGGCGGGTCCCCATGTCCACGTCGAACCGTCCGGGGCGCGCAACTCGACCAGGAACGGCTCGGTCGGGACCGGCAACCCGTGCACCGTGAACGCGAAGTCTCTGGTGCGGACGCCGATGTGGGCGATCGAACGCAGCCGCGCGGTGGCGGGCCGCTTCACCCCAAGTGCGTCGGCGACGTCGAGTCCGTGCGCCCATGTCTCCATCAGCCGCGCGGTCGCCATCGAGGCGGCGCTCATCGGTGGGCCGAACCAGGGCAGCTTCCTGCCGTCGGCCACCTCGAGGAGCTCGTCGTGCAGACGGGACCGCGTGAGCCGCCAATCGACGAGCATCTCGGCGGGCGGAGTCGTCGCGAGTTCTTCTGCACCCTCGTCGACGAAGCCGAGGGGATTGGCGGCGGCGTGCTCGAGGATCACGGCGAAACCGGCCTCGTCGGTGACAGCGACGACGGAGACGCGGTCCGTCCACCACAGATGCGCGATCTGGTGGGCGATGGTCCATCCTGGGGCAGGCGTCTCGCGGTCCCAGCCGTCATCGTCGAGGCATGCGACGAGTTCGTCGAGCGCATCGCTCTCGGCTCGCAGATCCGCCACCACCTCGTCGGCTCCAGCCATGGCGTCACCCTAGCCCGACTGCGTTGCGCGCCTGCCGATCGTGGCGTGCGCGGCCAACCCGAGCAGATAGGCGACCGACCCGGCGATCACCAGCGCGGGCGAGTGGCCGTCGACGGGAATGACGGCCGCGCTCAGCGTGATCGCGCCGACGAACGACACCCAGAACAGCGAATCCTGAACGGTGAAGACGTGACCGCGGAGCGCGTCGTCGACGTCGAGTTGCATGGCCGAGTCGCCACACAGCTTCACCATCTGACCCGCGGCGCCGAGCAGGAACCCGCACGCCATCATGACCGGCAGGTCCAAGCCCACCGCGGAGAGTTGGATGGCCGCCGCCGCGGCGAGCGCGACGTTGCCCGTCGCGTACCGACCCCAGCGGTGCACTGCGACGGGGGTGAGGAAGTTCGCGAGGAAGAGTCCGAACCCGGCGAAGCTGGCGAAGAGCAGGGCCATCCCGAATCCTGCGACGCTCGCCGAACCGGTGTGTCGCACGATGACCAGCACCAGCAGCGTGTTGATGCCGAATGCGGCGCGGTGCGCCACGACGCCAGACAGTGTCGCCCCGACGCTGCGCACGGTGACCACGGTCCGCAGTCCGTAAACCCAGCCGGTGGCGACGGCGTAGGCGACCGAGCCGTGCACCGCTCTGGCCGAATCGTCGGGTCCGAGCACGCGCGGTGTGAAGCGCACGGACAGAAACAACGCCAGCGCGACCGGAGCGGATGCCATGAATATGACTGCCGCAGAACCTGTGTCGCCCGCCCCGAAGACAGAGCGCGGCAACAGCATGAAGATCGCGCCGATGAAAAGGGCCACGGCGCTGACGGCCGTCGCGACGGAGTTCATGGTCAGCACCTGCTCGCGTGGCACCACGTGGGGCAGCGCCGCCGACAACCCGGACGTGACGAACCGGGTGAAGCCGTTGACGATCAGCGCACCAAGCAGGATCCCGACCGCGCCAGCCCGAAGTTCCAGGAGTAACGCCACCGACAGCATCAGCAGCAGCCGTGCCGCGTTCGCGCCGATGAGGACCACGCGGCGGTCCCACCGGTCGAGCAGGGCGCCCGCAAACGGACCGAGCAACGAGTAGGGCAGGTACAACACGGCGAAGGACCCGGCGATCTCCCACGGGTTCGCGGCTCGGTCCGGGTTGAAGAGCAGGGCGCCTGCCAGGCCGCCCTGAAACAGCCCGTCGCCGAATGAACTCACCGCGCGAAGTTCCAGAAGTCGGCGGAACTCGGGTAGCCCGCGCACCGACCGCCACACGGCGAAGCGAGGGTGAGGCTTGACCACGTTTGTCCGATGTCGGGTTGAAGTGTGTTCGGCGCGCCGATCGGCGACTCATCCACCCTACAAAGATTCGCAAAAGTAACCGGCATGGCCGCGCCCGATCGCCACCATCGGCGCACGCTGGTGACATGATGGATGGGTGGCGCAGTCAGAGGACCCGGAGGACCACTTCGCTCCTGCGACGCACCGGGTCCGTGCGGGAACGCTCCTGCTCGCCAACACCGATCTGATGGAGCCGACGTTCCGCCGCAGCGTCATCTACATCGTCGAGCACAACGACGGCGGCACCCTCGGGGTGGTGTTGAACCGACCGAGTGAAACCGCGGTCTTCAACGTGCTGCCGCAGTGGACCAAGCTCGCCACCAAGCCCAAGACGATGTTCGTCGGTGGCCCCGTGAAGCGGGACGCCGCGCTGTGCCTGGCGACCTTGCGCGCGGGCCTACAGCCCACCGACGTGCCCGGTCTGCGGCACGTGCAGGGGCGCATCGTGATGGTCGACCTCGATGCCGATCCAGACACCATCGCCCCCGCCGTCGAAGGTGTCCGGATCTTCGCCGGGTACTCCGGGTGGACGATCGGCCAGCTCGAAGGTGAGATCGAAAGGGACGACTGGATCGTCTTGTCGGCGTTGCCGTCCGACGTGCTGGTCGAGCCGCGGGTCGATCTCTGGGGCCGGGTGCTGCGCCGTCAGCCGATGCCGTTGTCGCTGTTGGCAACCCACCCGATCGACGTCAGCCGCAACTAGTCGCGTCGGGAACATCCGACCGGCGGTGCGCTACTGGCAGGAGAGTGTGCACGACGCGCAAGAGCCCGCGCAGTCGGCACCGGCGGTGACGGCCTCCTTGACGGCCACCGCCTTGGCGCTCTGGTAGCACCCGGCCGCCACGGTGCCCACGGCACCGACAATGCAGACCACCAGCGCCGACACACCCGCCTGGTGCGGTGCCGCAAGCGCGACCACTCCGCCTGCGCCGAGCATCACCGCGGCCGCGAGCTGGGTCGGGACGACGGCCCGCAGGACCTGCGCGACGACGTCGGCCGAACGCGGCCGAGCCATCGACCACAGGCCCGTGGCGGCGGTCACCACGGCGGCGCACAGGCACAGCACGGCGGCGATCAGCATGGCCTCACAATACGAGGGCCGCCGGTCGTGCGGGGCCCGGGGCTAGCGAGGCAGGCCGAGCGGCTGGGCGGCCGCGGGGAGCGCAGCAGGTACGGCGGGTGCGGGCGCCGCGGGAACTCCGGGCGGCGGGGCTGCCGGAGCGGGCGGCGGCGCATCGGGTGAGACGACCCGGTATCCGTTGACGATGGCATCGGTCGCCGAACCCGCCGCGACGGACACCTGGGCGCTGGTGGTGACCGACAGCGACACCAGGTACCTGTCGCGACCCGATGTGGCGATGGTGTGGCGGCGCGAGGTGTTCAGCGTCATGTTGTTCTGCCGGTAGGTGCCCTCGATGAGCGCCGACGGCATGCCGCCGAAGTCGGCGAGCGATCCATCGGTGGGCCGCCAGGCGGGTAGCTGCTGGGTGTCGACGAGGCCGTGGCTGATGGCCTCCTTCGTGTCGAAGTCGCCGACCAGCTTGTAGACCTGAACTGCGGCGTTGGAGGTGTAGAGCCCGTCACCGCCGACGCGGTCGGCGATCACCGCGAATGCGTCGGGAACGTTGGGATCGGGCACCTGGCTCCAGCCCGTCGGCATCGGCAGCACGATGTTGAGTGCCTTGAAGCCGTCGGCCTTCTGCGGCTCCATCGCGACGTTCTTCTCCTTGAAGAAGTCGGCGAGGGTTCCTGCGGCGGCGGGGACGATGGTCGAGACGGGTGCGGCGGGCACGGCAGGCGCGGCCACGCTCAGCCCAGGGGCCGGTGGGCTCCCGGCGGCCGGCGAGGCGATCAGCTGATTGGGGCCCACGGCGGCCGCGGCGGGAACACCCGCCTGAACGGTGACGGTCTGCGTCACGGTCGCAGGCACCACAGGCAGCGGCAGGGTGGGCTCGGCGGAGGCAGTGGTGCCCGCGAGGCCGAGGACGCAGGCCGTCCCTGCGGCGAAGCCACCTGCCAGAAGTCCCCAACGACGGGCATTTTCGAACATCTAACGTCGGTCCTTCCGGCTCAAGCGGGTTGCTGCGGCCCGGTGTGCCCTGGCCAGGCGCCGACTGTATCCACCGTTCGGCGTTCGCCACCAGGTCCGGAATCGAGCTGCAACCATGCCCTGACCCCTCTGCAACGGAACCGATACCAAGCCGTTGCGCGCGCCGCCCCCAGACCTGCAATTGGGGTCTGAAGCAGGGCGTTGACTACCCTGTTCACGTGACTGAAGGGCAAGGCGGCTCGGACGCCTCGGGCACCCCGCAGCACCGCTACGACGCGGAGCTGGCTGGGGAGATCGAACGTACTTGGCAGGAGACCTGGGCTCGGTTGGGTACGTTCCACGTGCCGAACCCGGTCGGATCGCTCGCGCCTGCCGACGGGTCGCCGGTTCCCGCGGACAAGATGTTCGTCCAGGACATGTTCCCGTACCCGTCGGGTGAGGGTCTGCACGTCGGTCACCCGCTCGGCTACATCGCCACCGACGTCTACGCCCGCTACTTCCGGATGACGGGCCGTAATGTGTTGCACGCGTTGGGCTTCGATGCGTTCGGTCTGCCAGCCGAGCAGTACGCCGTGCAGACGGGAACGCATCCGCGTACCCGCACCGAGGCCAACATCGTCAACTTCCGTCGTCAGCTCGGCAGGCTCGGGCTCGGCCACGATGCCCGGCGCAGCTTCTCCACCACGGACACCGACTTCTACAAGTGGACGCAGTGGATCTTCCTGCAGATCTTCAACTCCTGGTTCGACGTCGACGCCAACAAGGCACGACCGATCAGCGAATTGATCGAGGAATTCGAATCGGGTGCCCGCACCCCGGGTTCAGCCGGCGACTGGTCGACGCTGTCGGCGGGGGAGCGCGCCGACGTCATCGACTCCTACCGGCTGGTGTATCGGGCCGACTCGGTCGTGAACTGGTGCCCCGGTTTGGGCACCGTGCTCGCGAACGAAGAGGTGACCTCCGACGGACGCAGCGACCGCGGCAACTTCCCGGTGTTCCGGAAGCGGTTGCGGCAGTGGATGATGCGCATCACCGCGTATTCGGACCGGTTGCTCGACGATCTCGACGTGCTCGATTGGCCGGAAAAGGTCAAGGCGATGCAGCGCAACTGGATCGGTCGGTCGACGGGTGCGGAGGTGCGGTTCGCCACCGAGGTTGGCGACATCGAGGTGTTCACCACGCGGCCCGACACCTTGTACGGCGCCACCTACATGGTGTTGGCGCCCGAGCACGCCCTGGTCGATGCCCTCGTCGCGCCCGCGTGGCCGGAGGGCACCGACGAGCGGTGGACGTTCGGCGCCGCGACGCCTGCCGAAGCCGTGGCGTCCTACCGCACGACCATCGCGGCGAAGTCCGATCTGGAGCGCCAGGAGAACAAGTCGAAGACCGGCGTGTTCACCGGTGCGTATGCCACGAATCCGGTCAACGGCCAATGGGTTCCGGTGTTCATCGCCGACTACGTGCTGGCAGGCTACGGCACCGGCGCGATCATGGCCGTGCCGAGCGGTGATCAGCGGGACTGGGAATTCGCGACGGCCTTCGGCCTGCCGATCGTCGAGGTGGTCTCCGGCGGCGACGTCTCGATGGGGGCGTACACCGGTGACGGCGTGCTGGTGAACTCGGGTGACCTTGACGGGCTGAGCGTCGCGTCGGCCAAGGAGGCCATCGTTGCGCGCCTCGAGGCCGACGGACGTGGCCGGGCTCGGGTCGAATACAAGTTGCGGGACTGGCTTTTCGCCCGCCAGCGGTACTGGGGTGAGCCGTTCCCGATCGTCTACGACGCAGACGGCCGCCCACATGGCCTGCCGGACTCGGCACTGCCGGTCGAGCTGCCCGACATCCCGAACTACGCGCCGGTCCAGTTCGACCCCGACGACGCCGACAGCGAGCCGTCGCCGCCGCTGGGCAAGGCGACCGAGTGGGTGCACGTCGATCTCGACCTCGGCGACGGGCTCAAGCCCTACACCCGCGACACCAACGTCATGCCGCAGTGGGCGGGCAGCTCGTGGTACGAGCTGCGCTATGCCGACCCACACAACTCGGAAACGTTCTGCGCCAAGGAGAACGAGGCCTACTGGATGGGTCCGCGGCCCGCCGAGCACGGTCCCGCGGACCCTGGCGGCGTCGACCTCTACGTCGGTGGCGTCGAGCACGCAGTGCTACACCTGCTGTACTCGCGGTTCTGGCACAAGGTGCTCTACGACCTCGGTCACGTGTCCTCCCGCGAGCCCTATCGGCGGCTGGTCAACCAGGGCTACATCCAGGCGTTCGCCTACACGGACGCCCGCGGGTCCTACGTTCCCGCAGCGGAAGTCGTTGAGCGCGAGTCGAAGTTCTACTGGTCCGGGCCGGACGGCGAGATCGTGGTCAACCGCGAGTTCGGCAAGATCGGCAAGAGCCTGAAGAATTCGGTCTCACCCGACGAGATCTGCGAGGAGTACGGCGCCGACACCCTGCGCGTCTACGAGATGTCGATGGGACCGCTCGAGGCGTCCAGGCCGTGGGCGACCAAGGACGTCGTCGGCGCCTACCGATTCCTACAGCGGGTGTGGCGCATCGTCATCGACGAGAACACCGGCACCGAGCGGGTCGCCGAGCACCAACAGCTGGACGAGGCGACGCTGCGGTTGCTGAACAAGACCATTGCCGGCGTCGCGGAAGACTATGCGGGACTTCGCAACAACACCGCCGCCGCGAAGCTCATCGAGTACACCAACCATCTGACCAAGGAGGACGTCACGGCGCGCGCCGCCGTCGAGCCCCTGGTGCTGATGGTCGCGCCGCTGGCACCGCACCTCGCCGAGGAACTGTGGCGTCGCCTCGGCCACGACACGCCGCTCGCGCACGGGCCCTTCCCGCAGGCCGACCCCGCGTACCTGGTCGAGGACACCGTCGAATATCCGGTACAGGTCAACGGCAAGGTCCGTGGTCGGGTCACCGTCGCCGCCGACGCGGCTGCCGACGCCGTGGAGGTTGCCGCGCTGGCCGACGAGAAGGTGGTCGCGTTCATGGCGGGCGCGACGCCCAAGAAGGTCATCGTGGTGGCGGGCAAACTCGTCAACGTCGTCATCTGAGCGCTCGGCTGGTGAAGTTTGCCGGGATGATCGAGGATGGCGCGATGCTGCTTACTCGATCGGACGCCTCGGTAGCTCTGCTGATGGTGACCGTCGTGGTGGGCTGCGTGCTGGCCGTCGCGTCCTGGGTCTACCGGGATGCAAGGGCGCACGCGGCGAGCGGCTCACAGATCGTCTACTCGGCGGGGTCGCTGCAGATCAGGACACCGGCGGCATGGTTCGTGGCCTGCACCCTGCTGTTCGAGTTGTTCATCCCGGTCTACCTGGAGAACCGCCGCCCCGCCTAGTTCGCGATTTCGGCGCGCCGCCCCCGGCGAACCTGTGAATCCCGAACCTCGATGAACCCGTCTCAACCACCGGTCGTGTCACTAGTGGACGCAAAAGGAGGCGAAGGATGGGGAAGAACGGTCGCGTCGTCGACTACATCGTCGACTACCTGGCGGCGGCCGGCGTCGACTTCCTGTTCGGCGTCGACGGCGCCAACATCGAAGATCTTTACGACGCTGCGCATTTCAACGACGGGGTGACGGCGATACTGGCCAAGCACGAATTCTCCGCCGCCACGATGGCCGACGGCTACAGTCGCGGCACCTCGCGGCTGGGGGTGGTGATGGCGACCTCCGGGGGTGGGTCGCTGAACTTGGTGCCGGGCCTAGGCGAGTCGCTGGCCAGTCGTGTCCCGATCCTCGCGCTGGTGGGTCAGCCGCCGACCACCCTCGACGGTCGTGGCAGCTTTCAGGACACCAGTGGTCGCAATGGGTCGCTGAACGCCGAGGCGCTCTTCTCCGCGGTGTCGGTCCACTGCGAGCGGATCATGACGCCTGCCGACATCGTGACCGGATTGCCGCGCGCGGTGGCCGCCGCACGAACCGGCGGGCCCGCGGTGTTGCTGCTGCCCAAAGACGTTCAACAGGCAACCCTCGAGGAGCGGATCACCGGCCATCGCCATGACCGGCCGGTGGCCAGGGCGGGCGACCCACGCCCGCTGGCACGGTTACTTCGCCGCGTCCGCGGCCCGGTGACGATCATCGCAGGCGAACAGGTGGCGCGTGACGACGCGCGCGAGGAATTGGAGCTACTGCGCGCGACGCTGCGCGCGCGAGTGGCCGTGGTCCCCGACGCCAAGGACGTCAGCGGGTCCCCGGGACTCGGCTCCTCTTCGACCCTGGGTGTGACCGGTGTGATGGGGCACCCCGGAGTGGCCGAGGCGATCGCGGGCAGCGCGATGTGCCTGCTGGTGGGAACGAAGCTGTCGGTCACCGCGGGAGCCGGCCTCGAGGCGGGGCTGCAGGCGGTGGGCCCGATCTCGGTCGGCTCGTCGGCACCGTACCTGCCATGTACCCACTTCCACTCCGAGGATCTGCGCGGCTACCTCGGGCAGCTCGCGCAAACCTTGTCGGGGAGCGGGCGGCCGACCGGCGTGCGAGTTCCCGACTCCTCGCCCGCCGCCGACCCCGCACCGCCGGAGTTCGCCGGCGCCGGCGTGCGTTACCGCGACGCGATGTCAGCACTCGACGCCGCCGTCCCGGACGGTGTCGACATCGTCGTCGATGCGGGCAACACCGGCGCAGCGGCCATCCATCACCTTCCGGTACGGCGGGAGGGCCGCTTCGTGGTTGCGCTCGGCATGGGCGGCATGGGTTACAGCTTCGGAGCAGGCATCGGCATGGCCTTCGGACGGAAACGCCGCACGGTGGTGGTCGCCGGTGACGGCGCATTCTTCATGCACGGACTGGAAGTGCACACGGCGGTGCAGTACCGGCTGCCGGTGACGTTCGTGTTGTTCAACAACGATGCCCACGCGATGTGCGTCACCAGGGAGCAACTCTTCTTCGACGACCTGTACAGCTACAACCGCTTCGAGCACAGCCGGCTCGGCGCCGGACTGGCCACCATGTTCCCCGGCCTGCCGTCGGTCGGCGTCGACAGCGCCGAGACGTTGCCAGAAGCGCTGCGGACCGCACTGGGGGTAGACGGCCCGTCCGTCGTGTGCGTCGAATGCTCTGCCGATGAGATCCCCCCGTTCGTGCCCTTTCAGAAACAGCAGATGCTCACGAATGTCATTACTGCTCCACCCATTCCGACCGCGAAAGAGAGCACGCACCATGCCACTGCCCGCGCTTGACGACATCAGCACCCATACCGGCGACGCCGGCCCGATAGATGGCGTGATCCGCATCGAAACCTCGCCGCGCGAAAAGGCCACGCCCGTGATCATGGAGATGATGCGGTCGGTCTATCCGCACGACCAGGTCTTCGGTGAGTACTGCACGGTGCAGGACTTCATCGACTGCCCGCCGGATGCGCTCTTCGAATACCTTTCGGACACGCGCAGTTTGGAGGAATGGACCTATAGCCTGCGCGGCTTCACCCCGACGGACAGTCCCGGTCTGTGGCGGGCTTACGACCGGCTTGGCTCCGAGACCGAGATCTTCACCCGCACGGTGTCGCACGCCGCGGCCGGCACGGTCGACTATCACTGTGCATGGGACCAGGGCGATCACCTCTGGATGGTCTACCTGATGCGGGTCGTCGACGCGCAGATCGTCTTGAACAGGCCCGGCTCGATGGTCACCTGGACCAATTGTCACCACCCGTTCTACGACCACAACCCTTACCCGGACACCGCCCCACCGGACCGCCCGGTGTGGGTCGGTGACTTCTGGGACATGTTCGGCGCGGGCCACCGGCTCGAGCTGAACAACCTCAAGGCGATCGCCGAATATCGCCACCGGCACCACCTGCCGGTGACGCCGCGCTGGATGAGATGAGGACCTCGTGACTCAAACCGCCTCCCCACCCGTCGTCAGCCTGACCGACGTCTCGACCTACCTCCCCGGCGAGCCGATCGGAACGGAGTACTACGCCGCCTTCGCGGGCTCCGACGACCTCCGCGACAACCTGATGTTCCGGGCCCCCAGGTACCGACATCACGTCGGCGAGAGCGAGAGCGCCGTCGACATGATCGAACGGGCGGCCGCGGGCCTGATCGAACGGCACGGCCAGGACACCGTCGCCGGCGTTGACGTGCTGATCACCCACACCCAGATGCCGGACACGCCGTTCTACGGAGGCGGCGGTCAAATGGCCCACCGTCTTGGAATGAAACCAGGCACCGTCATCGACTTGCACAACGGCGGCTGCGCGGCGTTCATCCTCGGCCTCAAGCTCGCCCGCCAGCAGCTGATCCTTGGCGAGGGGCGCACCGCACTGATCGCGATAGCGCAGAACGCCGCAGGCCAGATCTTCGATCAGGAGGGAGTGCGACGAAAGGCACAGTCCTCGGTGCCCGGTGACGGCGCCGCCGTCGGCCTGGTGACCATGTCTCCCGACTCTCCCATTCTCGACGTCCAGTGCCGCACCTACCCCGAATACGCCGGAGACATGACCCTGGCCATCGAACCCTTTCGGAAGTGGTGGCAGCCGGGTCCCGGCGAGGGCTTCATCGGTTTCACCGAGAGCAAGATCACCAAAGTGCTCGCTCGCGGCAACCGGCAGGTACCCGAGCTGGCACTGGCAGTCTGTGACCGGATTGGATTGCCCGCCAGTGACATCGACCTTCTGGTGACCAACCAGCCGAACCGGGTCTTCCTCCGGAACTGGCGTGATGCTCTCGAACTACCGCCGGAACGGCACTGCGACACCTTCGACGAGTGCGGCAACCTCTTCGCCGCGGGCATTCCGATCAACTTCGCCCGCGCACTCGCCGACGGCCGGATCGAGGACGGGGACGTGGTCATGATGGCCGCCTTCGCACACGCCGGTGACTTCGCCGGTGCCGCCGCCGTGCGGTGGGGCGGCAGGCACTGATGGCCACCGTGACGCGAGTGGCGAACGACTCCGTCGCCATGTTGCCCGAGTCGGTCGACCCGTTCGCCCTGTCGTTGAACGAGAACCCGTTCCCTCCGCTGCCCGCGGTCCGTTCGGCCTTGATCGCGTCGGTCGAGGCCGCCAATCGGTACCCGGAGTTCCTGCCGGAACGCCTGCGGGCCATCATCGCCGGGCACATCGGTGTCGACCGCGAACAGGTGATCGTCGGCGCCGGCGCCACCGGGGTGGCCATGCAGGTACTGCGCGCGGTGACCGGTCCTGGCGACCGGATCGTCTTGACCACACCGACATTCGACGGCTACCCGATCATCGCGAAGATGGCCGGGTTGGCTGCCGTCGAGGTTCCGCTGAGCAAGCACGGCCGCCATGACCTGGACGCAATGAGCGATGCGGCGGCCCAGGCGCGAGTGGTGGTGCTGTGCCGTCCGCACAACCCGACGGGCACCATCGAGTCGGCGGGCGATCTCGAACGGTTCCTGTGTCGCATCCCGATCGACACGGTGGTGATCCTCGACGAGGCCTACGCCGAATTCGTGGCCGACGCCGACCGCATCGATGCTGCCGCGCTGGTCGGGCGTCATCCGAACGTCGTGGTGCTGCGCACCTTCTCCAAGGCGTACGGACTGGCGGGGCTGCGCATCGGCTACGGCTTCTGCGGGTCCGAATTGGGCCGTCTGCTGTGGGCGATGCAGCTGCCATTCGGGGTGGGGATCTGCAGCCTGGTGGCGGTCTCCGCATCGTATGCAGCCGAAGACCAACTGCGACAACGTGTTGCGCTCATCACCGCCGAACGGCGTTATCTTCAGATGCGCTTGCGGTCGGCAGGCATTTACAGCACCGACGCGCATGCCAACTTTCTGTACCTGCCGGCCTCCGGCCGGCCATGGCGTGAAGTATTCGCGGATACTGCCCTGCAGTTGCGGCACTACGACGACGGCGCCGTGCGGATCACCGTCGGCACCCGCCCGTCCACCAAGCCGATCATCGCCGCCGTCGAATCGGCTGGAGGGCACCCGTGACACCATCCAGCGCATCGACGTCGGTCGACCGGACGTACTTCCGCGGGTCGCCCGACTACGAAGCGGCCCGCCGCTCGACCGTGTGGAATGGGCTTCTGCCGCAACGATTTCCCGACCTGATCGTCCAAGCTCGCGACACCGATGATGTCATCGCGGCGATGCGGTACGCGCGCACCCACGGCCTGCGTGTCGGTGTCCGATCGGGCGGTCACAGCTGGGCCGCCACGCACCTGCGCGACGGGGGCCTACTGCTCGACGTCAGCAATCTCGACCACTGCGTCGTCGACGCGGAGCGGACGACTGCCATCGTGGGGCCGGGCAAGGTGGCCAGTGTCTTCGCCGCCGAACTGGACGCTCTGGGGCTGTTCTTCCCAGCCGGCCACTGCGAGGGCATCTGCCTGGGCGGATACCTGTTGCAGGGCGGTTATGGCTGGAACAGCAAGGTGCTCGGGCCGGCGTGCGAGAGCGTGCTCGGGCTCGAGGTGGTGACCGCCGACGGTGAACAGCTCTACTGCGACGAAGAACACCATCCCGACCTGTACTGGGCCGCAAGGGGATCCGGGCCAGGGTTCTTCGCCGTCGTCACCTCGTTCACCGTCCGGCTGCACCCGCGTCCGCCCGCGGTCGGGACCTGCCTGTACATCTACCCGATCGAGCTGGCCGACGAGGTGTTCACCTGGGGCCGGTCCATCAGCCAGGAACTCGATGACCGGGTCGAGCTGCAGATCCTGACCTCACGAAGCCTTCCCGCGGCGGCACTGGAGAGGCCCGGCATCGTGATCGCCTCGCCGGTCTTCGCCGAGTCGGACGACGAGGCCGCCAAAGCCCTTGCAGCGCTGGGCACCTGTCCGGCCGTCGAGCAGGCGATCGTCGCACTCCCGTACGCGCCGACGACCGTGCCCAACTGGTACGCGGCGATCATGGGCAACTACCCGACCGGGTACCGGTACGTCGCCGACAACATGTTCACCTCGGCATCGGCCGAGGAACTGATGCCAGGCATCCGCACCATCATCGAAACCATGCCACCGCACCCCTCACACTTCATCTTCACCGGCTGGAAGACGTCTGCAGCCCGCGAGGACATGGTGTACGGGGTCGAGGACGAGATCTATCTCGGGCTCTACACCGTCTGGCAGGACCCGGCCGACGACGACCGGTACTGCGACTGGGCCGGGTCGAACATGGCGGCGATGTCACACCTGGCCACCGGCATCGCGCTCGCCGACGAGAACCTCGGCCGTCGTCCGGCACGGTTCATCTCCGAAGCCAACATGGCACGCCTGGATGCGATCCGCTCGGTCTACGACCCGGACGCCGGGTTTCACAGCTGGATGGGCCGTCCGTGATCGACGATCGATGCGCCGAGGACGACGGGCACGACGCCGTCGTCATCGGCGCGGGACCCGCCGGCCTCGCCGTCGCGCGCCAACTGCGCCATCGGCACGGGATCGACGCGCTCGTCGTCGACGCCGCGATGGAACCGGTGGCGTCGTGGCGCAGGCGCTACGACGACTTCCGGCTCAACACCACGGGTTTCCTGTCGCACCTTCCCGGACAGCGGATTCCGATGACGGCCGGCCGATGGCCCACCAAGGAGGACATGGTCCGCTATTTCGACAGCTACGTGCGGCGACAGAACATCCGCCTGGCTCTCGGGTGTGACGTCTTGCGGGTCGACCGGGCCGGGGACCGCTGGGAGCTGCGCACGTCGTCGGGGGTCATCGGAGCCAGCGCCGTCGTCCTGGCCACCGGCAACTACCGCACCCCCGTCGTCCCGGCGTGGCCCGGGCTGGCGGGCTTCACCGGCGAAGTCGTGCACTCAGCGGCCTTCGTCAGCGCATGGCCGTACCGCGACCGGGACGTCCTCGTCGTCGGTGGGGGCAATTCGGCGGCCGACATCGCCGTGCAGTTGGCCAAGTCCGGCGCACGCCGGATCTGGCTGGCGATCCGCACCCCACCGCATCTGGTGCGTCGTGCGGTCGGGCCGATCCCGTCGGACATCTTCCTTGAGCTGTTCGCCCGGGTGCCTGCCAACGTCGTCGATCCGATCATCAGGCAGCTCAACCGTCTCACCATCGGGGACCTGTCCGCGTACGGCTTCGCGCGTCCCGCACTCGGATTGAAGGCGACCGTGGAAGCGCGTGGGCGCATCCCGACGCTCGCCGACGAGCTCATCGCCGCCGTTCGCGCCCGCCGTGTCGAGGTGGTGGCTGCCGTGGCGCGGATGGACGGTGAGCGGGTGGTCCTCGCCGACGACGATTGCGTTGTGCCGCAGGTGATCGTCGCCGCGACCGGGTTCAGCATGGATCTCGACGGGTTGATCGGCCACTTGGGCGTCCTCGACGAACGGGGCGCACCCCGTGGGGGATTCGGCCCGAACCTTGGGGGCGGGCTCTTCGCCATCGGCTACGGGATTCCACCCAACGGTCCGCTGCGTGCGATCCGGCGCCACGCCACACCAGTGGCTCGCGACGTCGCCACCTACTTGGCGGCGGCATCGGCGCGGTCGACGGCTACCCGACTCTGGCCTCGACCACACTCAGTGGGGTAGCTGTCTGCACCACCCTGGTCATCTGAAATCCAGCTCGGCGCAACAGTTCTCCGTACTCGGCCGCCGTCCGCTCGCGAGACCCCAGATTCAGCAGCATCTCCAGATCCACCCACTTTCCCGGGAAATCGCGATCGTGGTCGGGGATGACGAATTCGACCAGCAACACCGTGGCTTCGGGGCCGGCCGCCGTGCGGACGTTGCGCAGAATGTGCAACGCCTCGTCGTCAGGCCAGTCGTGGATGACGTTCTTGAGGACGTAGGCGTCGCCGCCGCTGGGAACAGTATCGAAGAACGACCCATCGGCGACCACGACCCGATGGCCTAAACCGTTGCGGAGCAACAGATCCGTCGCACTCGCAGCCACGCGCGGCAGGTCGTAGAGGACGCCTCGTGAATTGGGCGCGCGCGCCAGGATGGCAGCCAGCAGGGAGCCGTGCCCGCCGCCGACGTCGACGATGATGGGGTAGGCACTGAAGTCGTACCCGGCGGCCACGGGCGCGTCGGTCAACTCCGAAATGCTCAGCATCGTCCGGTCGAAGAGTTCGGCGAGCCCAGGATGGTCCGCGAAGTACTCGAAGCTGGACTTGCCGCGCAACGCCGGGACGATCGCAGTGCCCCCGCGGACGGCATCGGCCAGCGCCGTCCAGCGCTCCCGCTGCTCCGCCGAGCCGTAGAACCGCGCGGCCCACGCCATCGATGCGGGTGCGTTCGAGCGGAGGCTGGCGGCGAGGGGATTCAACTCGTAGCGAAGGTCGCGGCGACGACGGAAGACGCCACGGCCGATCAACGCTCGCAGCAGCCGACTCAGGGCGTCGGGGTCCGCGCCCACCCGGGCCGCCAGCTCGTCGATCGGGAGCGGGCCATCGGCGAGCGCATCGGCCACGCCGAGTTGGGTGGCGGCGGTGATCGCCTGCGAGGTCCAGGTGGACAGGATGATCTCCATCATCGCCGCAGGCGCGGGTGTCAGCCGTTGGTGAAGCCGAGAAAGGTGATGACGCACCCTTTCGACAACGCGTACCAGCCGGGCCGGCGGCGGGGCAGCCATCTACCTCGCCTCCATCATCGTGGCCGGGGGGACGGGGCGTGCGCCGCGGCGCCGAGCTGCCCGGTGATCTCGGCGGACATCCGGCGGTGACTCACCGAACCGAGAAGCGTCGCGAATGCCCACGTCGCGAAGCGGTTCGGGATCAACGCCGCGGGTCTGAGAAGAAGTTCGCGTTGGGACACCTGCAGCGACGCCACCCGGGACACGGCTGCGACCTTGCGTCGCCGGGTGTCCTCGTACCACCGCAGCGCGGAGGACAGATCGGCGGTGCCGTCCCTCGTCCGGTAATCGGAAAGCGCCTTGCACAACACCATCGCGTCGAGCAGCGCCTGATTGGTGCCCTGCGCGAGGAACGGCGGCATGGTGTGGGCGGCATCGCCGAGCAAGGTCAGCGTGCCGGGACTCCGGACGCGGGGGATCGGATGCCGATGGTGCGGGTAGGGCGAGGGGGCCAGGTCGTCGTCGGTCAGTCGGGCGAGCACCTGGTCGACGGTGTCGAGCCAGCCGGTGAAGTGGGACCGGATCAGCTCGATCGGACGCACCGGGCGGACGAAGTTCGGCGACCACGGAAGGTCGAACCACCATTGGAGCTCCTGTCCGCCTGCGGGCCACAGTCCTAGGTTTCCGTGCGCACCGATGATGTTCACCGCGACGTCCTGGTCGGCCAGTGCGGGCAGGGTGACGAGTCCTTGCCAGCTGCACCAACCGGTGGGCGTCGCCGGTGGCGCGCCAAGCAGGGGGCGAATCGTCGAGTGGAGCCCATCCGCGCCCACTACCAGATCTACGGTCAGCGGACCGGCGTCGGTGAACTCGACGCGCGCTCCATCGGCTGTGCTCACCACCCCGGCGACTCGGGAGTCGCGCCGGAGGTGTTCGGCGGGGAAGTCGCTGAGTAGCCGTTCCAACAGGATCCGGCGCGGCACCATCTGGACGGCCGCGCCGAGCCGGTCGGCGACCGCGGACAGGTCGATGGTCAACATCCGCCGACCCGACGACGTCGCGATCCGCAAGGTGCGCAGCCGCTGACCGGCGCCGGCCATGTCGACGCCGAGCTGCCGCAGCACCGCTGCGCCGTTGGGCCAGATGGTGACGGCGCCGCCGCCGGCAGTCAGATCGGGCCGCCTCTCGACGACGGTCACGTCATGTCCGTCACGCAGTAGTCCGCGAGCCGCCGAGATGCCGCCAACACCGGCCCCGACCACGAGGATCCGCAGTGGCCCGCGTCGTGTTTGCGGCATCATCGGTGGCATGTCCGGCTGCTACGGATCAGTCGGCGTCGATCTTGAGGCCGGCGGGCGTGAGCAGATACCACTTGGCTCCGTAGCTGGTTTCTCCTTGTCCTGCAGTGGTTCCCGGCCCATGATCATCGCCGTAGTAGTAGAGCGGGTGACCGTTGTAGGTGACCTGCAAGGCGCCGTCGGGTCGAGGGCTGGTTGCCAGCAGTGCCGCATTCACCCCCGTGCCGCCGACCGGCGCGCCTGCCGTGGTCAACGGCGGCCATTCCTGAGCGCACTTGTCGAGGCAGGTCGAGGTCGCGCCCTTGTCGCCTTCGAAGAGATAAACGGCGCGACCCTGGGCGTCGCTCAGGATCGGGCCAGCGGAATTCTGTGCGGTCCCGATCCTGGCCGGTCCCGGTGCGGTGGCCGCGACGTTGCTCGCCGGAGCGGTGGGACTTCCGTAGGCTGGCTTCTGGGCTCCATTCGATCCGGCCGAACTGCATGCGCCGGCGAGCAGCACCCCGAGTGCGCAGCCAGCGATCTGAAGTGTTCGATGCATGGTGGCTCGCTCCTGATGAAGGGATGTGACGGCCTCGCCCGCGGGCGAGGGTGGGACACCACCGCGAATGGGCATCCATCTGCGGTTGTGCCTACCAATGACACGCACACGCCGACGAAACGGTTCAGTCGCCGCCTCGCCTATTTCGACTCACCCGGACAGGGGTGGCGTGCGGGGCGGGGGCGTGCGCCTCGCGCCCGTGGCCTCCACTGCCGCGGCATGACGGAGCAGCGCCACGTCGTCGTAGGCGCGACCGGCGAAGGTCAAGCCAACGGGCATGCCGATGTCCGCCATGGTGCCCATCGGTACGGTGACGGTGGGGATACCCAAATGGCGAATTGCCAAGTTGCCGTTGGCCACCCACACACCGTTGCGCCAACCGAGATCCGCTGATTCGGGGTTGAAGTCCATGTCGGCGGGCCCGACGTCCGCGACCGCGGGGAAGATCACCGCGTCCAGCCGCAGCTCGTCCATCCACTCCTCGAGGTCGATCCGCCGCGTCCGCTCAAGGGCGGCCAGGCCATCGGGGATGGTCGGGATGGCCAGGAACGAGCCGATCGGGTTGTCGCGGATGAACGCCGGATACTCCGCGATGTCATCGTCGAAGCCGTCGTACCGGTCGGGCAGGGAGCCGGGCGGAGGCGGGAAGATCCGGCTGCCGTCGACGTCAGCGAGACGATTGAGCGCAGGATCGCCGTTGGCGGCGAGGAAGTCGTCCCACGCCCACGCCGACAGGTCGACGATCTCCCGGCGCAGGTACTCCGGGCTGAGCAGCCCGCGGGTGGCGATGGTCGGGGCGCCTTCGCGGTCACCCTCGTAATTGCTGACGACCGGGAAGTCGACGTCGACCACCTCGGCGCTCGCCTCGAGCAGGTCGCGTCGCACCGCATCGAACAGGTCCACCACCGACGGGCGGGTCTCGATGCGCCGGCCGGTAGGACCGCCGATGCCGGTGGCGCCGACTCCCGCGTCGGGATCACCGTTGACGTACATCCGCGGTACGCCGAACCGCCGCCCGGCCAGGTCGCGGCGCGCACGGTCGGCGTCGGTCACCGCGAGGGATCGGTACGACGCGGGCCGCACCTCCTCGACGCGTGGCAGCGCCACCCATGGTTGCTGCCGCCAGAAGTCGCCACGGGAGTCCGGGTCCTCGGCGACGATGACGTCGAGAACCTCCAGCAGGTCGGCCATCGAACGGGTCTGCGGCACAACGACGTCCATGGTCGGGACCAGTGGCCAGCCCCCACGCGTCGAGATGACGCCACGCGACGGGGTGTAGGCGCACAACGCGTTGTTGGAGGCCGGCCCGCGGCCCGACGACCAGGTCTCCTCACCGAGGCCGAAGGCGCAGAACGATGCCGCCGTCGCGGTGCCGGAACCGTTCGACGAGCCAGAACCGAACGGAGCGGTGAGATAGTCGGCGTGGTAGGGACTTTCGGCCCGGCCGTACAGGCCGCGTTGCATGCCGCCGTTCGCCATCGGCGGCATGTTGGTCAAGCCGATCAGCACTGCCCCCGCCGCTCGTAGGCGCTCGATGACGAAGCAGTCGCGCTGGGCGACCAGGTCGGCGAACGCCGGGCTGCCCGCCGCCACGGTCAGACCACGGGCCTGGTAACTGTCCTTGGCCGTGTACGGGATGCCGTCCAGCGGACCGTAGGAGGCGCCCGCCTGCCGCCGCGCATCGGATGCCTCGGCGTCGGCGCGCGCCTGCGGGTTGGGTACGACGAGCGCGTTCAACTCGCCGTCGAAGGCGGCGATGCGGGCCAGGTAGGACTCGAGCAGTCCGACCGCCGCCACGCGACCGCACTCCATCGCGGCGCGCAATTCGGCGATGGACGCCTCGTGAACCTCGAACTCCCGAGCCATCGCGATGGCTACCTGGGCCGGACGACGATCTGGTGCACGTGGGCATCGGGCGGAGTGGCGACCGCCTGGGCGACCACCGTCGCCACCGTCTGGGGTGACAAGAACTGCTCGGGCACGTAGTCACGCTCCTCGTAAGCGATGAGGTCGCGCTGCATCTCGGTGTCGATCCGGCCGGGATGCACGGAGGTGACGCGCAGGGTGGGCTCGTCGGTGCGAAGCGAGTCCGCGAACGACCGCAGCGCGAACTTGCTCGCCGAATACGACGCCAGTCCGGGTGAGGCGTCGATCCCTGCGCCGGAATTGATGAAGATCACATGTCCGCGCGCGCTGCGCAGCGCGGGGAGCAACGCCAACGTGAGCGCGACCGCGCCGACGACGTTCACCTCGAAGGTCGCCCGCCACTCGTCGGCGCTGGTCTCGGCCACGCGGCCGGGATAGGACACCCCGGCATTGTGGATCAGCACGTCGAGGTCGGTGAGCACCTCGGCAGCGGATTCGATGGAATCCGGATCACCGAGGTCGAGTGGCCAGGTCGGAGCACCGAGACGTGCGGCGAGGGCGTCGAGGCGGTCGGACGGGCGACCCGCGAGCAGCAGCGTGTGGGTCGGAGCGAGCGCGTCGGCGATGGCTGAACCGAGCCCGCCGGCGGCGCCCGTGATCATGGCGGTTTTGCTCTCCGCGCGAGCGCTCTTCGCCGCGGTAGCCGTCTTCTCTTCGCGCGAGCACTCATCGGAAGGCACCCAGGGAACCCTACCGACTGCGCGCTTGCCGCCGACGTCGCATGATTGTTCCGATGCCACCGGATTCGAGCTTCGCGCCGACGCAGTTGGCGGCCCGCGCCGCCTATCTACTTCGCGGCAATGACCTGGGCGTGATGACCACTGCCGCCCCCCTGCTGTACCCGCACATGTGGAGTTGGGACGCGGCCTTCGTGTCGATCGGCCTTGCCCCGCTGAGCGTCGAGCGGGCCGTCGTCGAATTGGACACCCTGCTGTCGGCGCAGTGGAGCAACGGGATGATCCCGCACATCGTGTTCGCCAACGGCGTCGACGGATACTTCCCCGGCCCGGCACGGTGGGCGACGTCGGCGCTGGCGGCGAACGCGCCGCGCACTCGGCACACGTCGGGCATCACGCAGCCGCCGGTGCACGCCATCGCCGTGCAGCGCATCCTCGACCAGGCCCGCACGCGGGGCCGTTCCACCCGCGCGGTGGCGGAGGCGTTCCTCGACCGTCGCTGGGAGGATCTGGTCCGTTGGCACCGCTGGCTGGCCGAGGCGCGGGACCCCGATTCGCGTGGACGGGTCACGATGTATCACGGCTGGGAGTCCGGGATGGACAACTCGCCGCGGTGGGATGCGGCGTACGCCAACGTGATTCCCGGCATCATGCCGGAGTACCAGCGCGAGGACAACACCGTCGTCACCGATGCCTCACAGCGGCCGTCGGACCTCGAATACGACCGGTACATGTGGCTGGTCGAGCAGATGAAGTCGGTCAATTACGACGACCAACTGCTGCCCGGCGTGATGAGCTTCGCGGTGGAGGACGTGTTCGTGTCGGCGATCCTCTCCGTGGCGTGCACCGTGCTGGCCGAGATCGGCGAGGACTACAAGCGACCGCACTCCGACGTCCGCGACCTCTACGCCTGGGCTGAGCGCTTCCGCCGCGGCGTCGTCGAGACGACCGACGAACGTACCGGTGCAGCAAGGGATTACGACCTTCGCGCCAAGAAGTGGATCGTCACGGAGACCGTCGCGCAGTTCTCGCCGCTGCTGTGTGGCGGCCTCCCGCACGACCGCGAGCGGGCGCTGTTGAAGCTCCTCGACGGTCCGCGTTTCTGTGGACACCCGGATCTGAGGTACTGCCTGATCCCGTCGACGTCGCCGGTGTCTCGGGACTTCCGGGCACGCGAATACTGGCGTGGCCCGGTCTGGCCGGTGGTGACGTGGCTGTTCTCCTGGTGCTTCGCGCGACGCGGCTGGGCCGAACGCTCGGCGAACCTGCGCCGCGAAGGACTCCGGCAGGCCAGCGACGGCACCTTCGCCGAATACTACGAGCCGTTCACCGGCGAGCCGCTGGGCAGCATGCAGCAGTCGTGGACCGCGGCGGCCGTCCTCGACTGGTTGGGATGAACTAGTTGCCCTGCTCGGCCAATCGCGCCAGTGGCGCAAGGGCATTGGCCA
>JAOPWT010000156.1 GCA_025965555.1 Mycobacterium sp. | reverse complement strand
CCACCAGCCGCGGATTCACGGTGATAGTGACCATTTCCCAGTGCCGTCGCGCAAAGCCTTGGCTGGGGCTATTCTCGACGACTCAGGGGGTCGAAATGTCTCCATTCACCATTCGAGCTGGTGTTATCGTCCCACGCATTCATGCCACCGAATAGCCCGCGATTCGGCAACCGGTGATCGAATAGCACAAAATCGAATAGCACAAAGGGGATGGCGTTGCTCCAGAGGCGAAATTCACACGTGAGCCAGCGGTCGGCATGGCGACCGCCGCGAACTGGTGGATGGTTTCGAATGAGTCGACGGTGGTTGGCTGCCCTGGTGGTTGCGGCCGCCGTGGTGATCGCCGCGCCAGGGGTGCTGGCCGCCGCTCAAACTCGCCTCGGGCTGAACGGCGGGCGCCCCAGCGACTGGCCGTTTCTGGCCCCCTTGTTGGCGGGCCAAGGCCTGACGCAGCAGGGGTGGCTCGATTTCGCGTCGCGTGTCGGGGAGAACTGGCTGCCGGGAACGACGCCCGTTGCGGTGGACTACCCGGCCCAGCTCGGGCCGCTGTCGGGCCCCTCCGCCCTGACGACGGACCAGTCGACTGCGATCGGACAGCAGAACCTCCACGCCGCGATTCTGAGAGAGCTCGCGAAGGGTGAGCCGATCGTGGTCGCGGGCCTCAGCGAGGGCACGCTGGTGATCGACCAGGAATTGCGCTATCTGCAGAACGACCCGACAGCGCCACCGGCACAAGATATTACGTTCTACGTCTTCGGTGACATGGGCCGAGGACTGGGTCAGATGTACCTGCCAGGAGTGACGATCCCGTTCGTCGGTCAGACGTTCAGCCCGTTGCCGGACAGCCAATACGACACGGTCGTCGTCAACGAACAGTGGGACGGCTGGGCGAATCCGCCAGACCGCCCGTGGAACGGGCTTGCCGTGCTCAATGCCGTCATGGGTGCGGTGTACACGGTCAACGGATCCAACGATCATTCTCAGACCTCACTCGACAGCATGGCCGACGCGGTCCTGGTGTCGAAGACCACCAGCTCACTGGGTGGCACGACGACGACGTACATGATTCCCCGCGAGCAACTTCCACTCACCCGGCCGTTACTCCAGCTCGGAGTGCCCACGTGGGCCGTCGACGAGATCGACAAACTGCTGATGCCGCTGATCCAGACGGGCTATTCGACGTTGACCCCGAATCTGGGCCCGCACATCGATCATGGTCAGTTGGTGTGGACCAGCCCGCCGGCTCCGGCAGCGGAGCCAGTGTCGACGGCCGCGGAGAGCGACGTGACGCCGGTGCAGACCGGGATCGCAAGCACTGACGCCGCACCGGATGCAGTGGCCACCGTGTCTGCGCCCGCTGAGAATGCCGGCCAGGAGCGTCGAGCCGAGCGACGAACACCCGGTGACCTCGACACGGGCGCGTTGCTCAACGAGGACACCAAATCTGCGGCCCCAGAACAACCACAGCCGACTGACGTTCGCGAACCCGCCGACCCCGAGCCCGTGGCCGCCGTCGACCAACCGGACCCTCCGCGTGCCGATCCCGTCGGCGCAGACGGGTCGGTGAAGGAGGACCCCGAGCCCACGACCACACATCGACCACGGCCAGATCGTGTTCGGGAACCCGCTGACCCCGCCGACGCAAGCGACGGGACGCTCAAGAACGGGCGCGACCCCGGGTCCGCACATCGACCGCGGCCGTTCCACGTTCGCGGGGGCGCCGACTCCGACGGCACACCCGAGGTGCCAAGCCAACCCACGCCAGCAGGTGGTGACACCACCGGGAGTGACAGCGCTGAGAAGTCACCGAGCGCAGCGAACGCAGCATGACGACGGTAGCGGGAACACGGCGCGGTTGACGGCGGGAAGCACGCCGGTGACGGCGATCGCTCCTCAGTCCGGATACGCCGGACCGACCGCGGTGCGCGCACCCAGCGCACGCCCAGCTCCCCAGCCCAGTTGGCGTCGGTAGCCTCCGAGGAGGCCTGCGGCATCAAGTGTCGCGGCGTCGCGAAACTCCGAGTCCTCGGCGACGGGAGTGGTCAACGGAGCGACGAACAGCGCGTCGGCCGGACAGTACGCCTCGCACTGAAAGCAGGTTTGGCAGCTGTCGTGACGAGCGATGATGGGAATGCCATCGGCGCCGCGGTCGAACACCCGCGTCGGGCACACCTCGATGCAGCGGTCGCAGCCGATGCAGCGCTCGGCCGCAACGATCTCGATCATGCCGCCTGGCCGCCCTCGGCCTTGGCGCCGACGCCTTCTGGCCGGTTCCACAACTGGTCGAGTCCGCCGGTGAGCAGCCGGTGGTGCTGCGCGGGATCTTCCGCGGTGTGGTCGGTGCGCTTGTGCATGCCCCGCGTCTCGGTGCGTTCCAGGGCGGCGTGATACATCCAGCGGGCATGGGCGACCATCGCGGCCGCTTCACGCGCACGAAACACGTCTTCGCCTGTGGCGCCCAATCTTTCGCGGACGTCCGACCAGGTGTGGTGCAGCGACTGCAGTGCGGGAGCCAGGTGGTCGGCGTGGCGGAAGAAGTTGTGTTCGTGCGGCAGCACATGGCGTTGTACCGCACTGGTCACGGCCCGATGGTCGAGTCCCGCGGCTCCACCGGGGCGTAGGCCGGCACCCCCGATCGCGTGCAGTGCGGCGGGCCGCCGGCCCCGACGGGTCGCGAACGTCGCCGCACCCCGCCCGGCCCAGCTGCCCGACGAGGCCGCCCAGGCCGCGTTGTGGCTACCGCCCCCGGTGAAGCCGCCGCAGATCAGTTCGCGCGTGGCAGTGTCACCCGCAGCGAAGAGACCTGGGACGTCGGTGGCGCAGTCGTGGTCGGCGACGCGGACACCCCCGGTGCCCCGGACGGTTCCCTCCGCGATCAGGGTGATCTCGAAGAAGTCGGTGAAGGGATCGATCCCCAGCCGGTCGAAGACGAGGAAGAAGTTGGGTTGGCCCCTGCGCATGGCCCGCTGCTCGTCGGAAGTGGCGCGATCGATCCGGGCGAACACCGGTTCCTCGCGGAGAGTCTTCGCGATCACCGAGCGGCCACGCGCGCTACCCGCCCCGTCGATGACAGTCCGGTCGCTGCGGTAGAACGTCGCCCACGAGTAGTAGGCGGTCTTCGTCAGCGAGGTTCCCTTGGGCGCGATGGCGAACGAGTTCGAGAACTCCATGCCGGAGAGCACCGCGCCCGCCTCGACGGCCATCAACGCACCGTCGCCGGTGTTGACGTCACAACCCAGCGTCTTGGACTGAAAGGCGCAACCGCCAGCGGCGAGCACCACCGCCCCAGCCTCCACGCGCACGGTCTGACCCGAGTTGCGGTCGAGTACCACCGCACCCGAGACCACGCCATCGCCGTCGACGAGCAGTTCCAATGCGGGAGTGTGGTCGAGGATGCGCACCCCGAGCCGCTGGACCCGGCTTCGCTGCCTACGCATGTACTCGGGGCCCTGCAGGTCGTCTCGGACGGGTCGGCCGTGTGCGTCGACGGGAAAGGGGTAGCGCTGAACTTCGGCGAGTTCGTCCATCCGCGCATGGGTTTCGTCCAGCACGCGCGTCATCCAGTCACGTTCGGCAAGGTGACCCCCCAGCGACTCCCGGCTGGCCATCGCCGCCTCCCGCAACTCGGGCACGTCGTCGACGTACCACACGCCGGTGCCGACCGAGGCCGTCGCTCCACTGGCACCGGTGTAGCCCTTGTCGGCAAGCATCACGTCGGCGCCGGCCTGCGCCGCCTTGACGGCTGCCCACGTGCCTGCAGGACCACCTCCGATCACCAGCACGTCGGTCGAAAGCACCGCTTCGGCGTTGGCCTTCGTCATGTCATTCCTCCATCAGGCTTTCAGGTGATTCGCACCGAAGATGACCGCGGACCAGATCGACAGGACACCGGCCAGCGCCCACACCACGATCAGCGCTGGGGCGGCGCCGACGTCGCCGTGCCCGAGCAGACCGATCCGCTCGACCTGGACCAACCAGAACACCGGATTGATGCGGCTGAGCACGTCCCAGATCCGGGGCAGTTCCCCGACCGAGTAGAAGACGCCACCGAGGAATCCGAGCGGCAACAGAATGATCGACTCGATCGAATACACGTGATCCAGAGACTTGGCGAGCGCGCCGGCGATCACGCCGACCTGACCGGCCACCAAAAGCACCGCCAGCGTGCCGAATACGAAGACGAACGGCCGCTCCACACCATCGGCGCCGGTGAGTGGCAGCGCGATCGCCAGAACACCCCCGCCGACGACGGCGCCGCGGACCACTCCCCCGGTCACCAACGCGGCGTTGATCTCCCACCATCTCAGCGGGCTGGCGAAGACGTCGTTGACGTACTTGTCGCGGCGCGCTTCGAACAGACTGGTCGTCCCGTTGACGAAGCCCACGGTGAGGATCGCCTGCGCGAAGAGGCCCGGCACGATGAACTGCCCGTACGCGACGCCGTCGATCGGTGCGATGCGCTGCCCGAGCGCCGATCCGAAGACGACCACGAACAGAATGGTGGACAGAATCGGGCCCGCGAGCGAGTACTGCCAGATGTTGAGGAATCGCAAGACTTCCCGCTCGACGAGCCATAGGACCGGCGCGCGCTCGGCCTGAAAGGGCTCGGCGTGAGATCTGAGTCCCCCGACGTCGGTGCCGCTCACGACGCGGCCGCCGCGGTCATCACGCGGTCGTACACCTCGGAGATGTCCCTCGCCTGGTACCGGCGGCGCAGGGAGGTGGCCGAGCCGTGGTCGACGATCCGGCCCGCGGCAATGAGCGCGATCTCGTCGCACAGCGTTTCGGCTTCCTGCAGGTAGTGCGTCGTCAGCAAGATGGTCGTACCCGCCGCGTTGAGCCCCTTCACCAACGTCCAGATCTCGGACCGCAGGGCGACATCGACGCCGGCGGTCGGTTCATCGAGGATCAGCAGGCGCGGCTGGTGGATCAGAGCCCTGGCGAGCACCAGCCTGCGCTGCATGCCACCGGACAATTCGTAGGCTCGGCCGTCGGCCTTGTGTTCCAGGCCGAACAGTTCGAGCAGTTCGTCGACACGGCGCCTCGCCGTGCGCCGCCCGATGCCGTGGTAGCCGGCGTGATAGATCAGCAGTTGCCGGACCGAGAGAAAGCGGTCGACGTTGATGTCCTGTTCGGCGAGTCCGATCAATCGGCGGGCTTCCCTGGTCCGGTAGTCGTGACCGAAGACCGTCAGTTCTCCGGCCGTGGGGCGGACGACGTTGCTCACCGATCCGATCAGCGTGGTCTTGCCCGCACCGTTCGGGCCGAGCAGGCCGAAGAACGCGCCGTCGGACAATTCCAGGTCGAGGTCCAGGACCGCGGTGACGCCGCCGCGGTACGTCTTGCGAAGACCCCTGATCGACAGTGCGGGCGGCGGCCTCTCAGGCATCGCGATGAAACTGGTTCGCGGGCACTGCGAGACCGTAGTGCTCACGCAGGGTGGTGCCCTCGTACTCCTCGCGGAAGAGTCCCTTGCCCCGCAGGATCGGCAGCACCTGCTCGATGAAGGTCGCCAGCTCCGAAGGCAGTCCCGGCGCCATGATGTTGAACCCGTCGGCGGCGCCACCTTCGAACCACGAAACGATCGTGTCGGCGGCCTGATCCGGTGTGCCGACGAAGGTGAAGTGGCCACGGCCGCCGCCCAGGCGCGAGAGGATCTCTCGAACGGTCAGGCTCTCGCGGATGGCCATCTCGATGATGAGATCCGACCTGCTCTGGGACCCTTGGAGTTTCGGACGCGCGAGGATGAAGTCGGGAAGCGGCGAGTCGAGCTCGAACACCGACGGATCCACCTCGAAGTTCCAGGCGAGCTGCGAGAGACCGTATTCGGGGATGCGCAGTTCGTCGTACTGCCGGGCCACTTCGGTGGCCTCCTTCTCGGTCGACCCGATGAACGGCACGATGCCCGGCAACACCAGCACGTCATCAGGGTCTCTACCCGCGGCCGCCGTCCGTGCCTTGATGTCGCGGTAGAAGTCAGCGGCACGCTCGTAGGTCTGGTGTGCGGTGAAGATGGCTTCCGCATGTCGGGACGCGAAGGTCCTGCCATCCTCCGACGATCCAGCCTGCACCAGCAGTGGGTGACCCTGAGGCGGCCGTTCGACATTGAGCGGACCCGCCACCTTGAAGTGATGGCCCGCGTGATCGATGGCATGCAGGCGCGTCGGGTCGGCGTAACGTCCGGATGCCTTGTCGGCCAGGACGGCTTCGCTCTCCCAGCTGTCCCACAACGCCTTGGCGATGGTCAGGAACTCGTCGGCGCGTTCGTAGCGCGCCGCGTGGTCGGGGCGGTCGGCGAGCCCGAAGTTGGCGGCCTCGTCGGCACCGGCGGAGGTGACGATGTTCCAGCCGGCGCGCCCACCGCTGACGTGGTCGACCGAGGCGAGTCGACGGGCGAGGTTGTAGGGCTCGTTGTACGTCGACGACACGGTGGCGATCAGCCCGATGCGACTGGTGTGCTGTGACAGGGCGGTCAGAAGGGTAAAGGGTTCGAGCTGGCCGGGCGGGCGGAACGCGCCGCTGCCGGTCAGTGCGGGACCATCGGCCAGAAAGAGAGAGTCGAACTTGGCGGTTTCGGCCATCTGAGCGAGCTTGATCCAGTGGTCGAGGTCGAAGTCGGCCCGTGGGTTGCTGCCGTGAAGGCGCCAGGCCGCCTCGTGGTGTCCGGCCTCCATCAGGAAGGCGTTGAGATGCAGTTCCCGCGTCTGCGCGCTCATTGGTCGTCTCCGTTGCTTGGAATGGGTTCTGCTTTAGGAAGACTGGGTGCTGTCGAAGCCATCGGGCAGCAGGTTGTCGGTGATGGCCGAGACGTCGACCGGCTTCTTGATCTCGCCGGCCTCCAGGAACGCGTCGCTCAGGTCTTGCTCTGCCTTGACGTCCTCGGGGAGGACCTGTGTGACCTTGAAGGGGTACGCGTCGACGGTGGCCCTGGCTTCATCGAGGGGCACACCCGTTTCCTTCGCGATCGCCTTGGCGTATTCGTCGGGGTTCTGTTGCGCCCAGTTGAAGATGCGAGCGATCCGAGTCAGCACGTCGGCCAGTGCAGCGCGACGTGCGGGGTCCTTGAGCGACTTGTCCGTCGCCACGTAGTAGTTGTTGACCTGGTCGATCGGCGGGAGACCCTTCGCGACGATGCGGGCACCGTTCTTGACCGCTATTGCGGACTGCGGGTTCCAGATCGACCACGCGTCCACCTTTCCGGTGTTGAAGGCCGTGGCGCCCGCCGCCGGGCTGAGGTAGACGAGCTCGACGTCCCTGGGGGTCAGCCCCACGCTCTTGAGCGCCAGCAACGCCAGGCCGTGGGCGGAACTGCCCTGCGGAATGGCGATCTTCTTGCCGCGCAGGTCTGTCAGCGTCTGAATCGCCGAATCCTTGGGGACGATGATGTTCTCAGCGGCCTTGGTCGGGTCGGCGCCGTGCTGGGTGGCCACGACCTTGAAACCGTATTGTTGCGCAGCCCCGGTGATCGGCGGAACGGTACCGACGGACCCGAGGTCGATGTCGCCCGCGGCGGCCGCCTGCACCAGTGGTGGGCCGAAGTCGAACCGCGCGAACTTGATCTTGTACGGGGCGTCGTCGAAGGCGCCGGTGACCTTGGCCAGTTCCTCGCTACCATCGCCGCCATTGTCGCCGATGGTGAAGGTGTACTGACTCCACTCGGGGTGGCCCGCCGCGGCGGACGAGTCGCCCGACTTGCTCAGCGGGCCTTCAGAAGTCGTCGTCGAGGAGCTGCAGGCGCCGAGGACGCTGGTCGCGGTGAGCAGCAGCGCGACACTGAGGGTTCGAAAGCGTCTGTGGGACATGGATTCTCCTGGGAGTTCGTAGGTGAGTCAGGCTCTTCAGTGGGCGCTAGCCAGCCCGAGGTCCGCCAACAGCGACAGTCGAAGTTCTTCGCGCGCGACGCTCGCTTCCCGGTCGGCGGCGGACAGCCGTACGCGGTGGGCGTTGCCGATGCGCCCATTGGCCATGACGAGGATGCGGTCTGCCAGGGCAATGGCTTCATCGACGTCATGGGTGACGAGCAACATCGAAGCGTGATGCTCTTGGCGCAGTTCGCGAATAAGATCGTGCATCCGGACCCGGGTGATCGCGTCCAGGGCCGCGAACGGCTCGTCGAGCAGGATCAGTTCTGGTTCGGCCACCAGGGCACGTGCGAGTGCCACACGTTGAGCTTCGCCGCCGGAAAGTTCCTTGGGCCAGGCCCTTTCGCGATCAGCGAGATGAACGTCGGCCAGCGCCCTGCGAGCGCGCTGATCGGCGTCGCGACCACGCAAACCCAGGGTGACGTTGCGGAGCACGCGCTGCCAGGGCAGCAGCCGGTCGCCCTGGAACACGATCGCACGCCGTGCGGGCACCTCGATCCGTCCCCCATCGGGCCTGTCCAGGCCGGCGAGCAGCCGCAGCAGCGTGCTCTTGCCGCAGCCCGACGGGCCAAGCAGGACGACGAGCTCCTCGTCATCGATCACCAGATCGAGATGGTCCAGTACGGTTCGGTCACCAAAACTGCGCACGACCCCTTCGGCGACGACACCGATCTGCTGACGTGGCGTGGTCAGCGCCGCCGAGGTCATGTCGCCTCATAGCTGGGTCGCCATCGCAGCAGCACCCGCTCGAGAACCCGGACGATCTGGTCGGCCAGCAGTCCAAGGATCGAGTAGATCACCAAGCCGACGAAGACCTGGTTGGTCTGCAGGTAGGTTTGGGCCTGCGTGACCAGGAAGCCGAGTCCCTGGTCGGCGTTGACCGTCTCGGCCGCCACCAGGCCGAGCACGCTGTAGGCAAGCGAGAATCGAAGTCCCACCAGAAATCCGGGCAGCGCGCCCGGTACCAACACCCAGCTGACCACGCGCCATCGTCCGGCACCGCTCGAGCGAGCCATCTCGATCAGGCGGTGATCCACCCCGCGGATGGCGGCGAACAGATTGAGATACATCGGCACGCCTGCCCCGAAAGCGATCAGCAGAACCTTCGTCAGCTCATCGATGCCGAACCACACGATCATCAAGGGCAGCACCGCGAGAAGCGGAATGGTGTTCAGAATTTGGACCAGACCGTTGAACAAGTACTCACCACGGCGCAGAAAGCCGCCAAGGACGCCGGTGACGATGCCCACACTCAGTCCGAGCGCCAGACCAAGCCCCGCGCGCTGCAATGAGATC
>JAOPWT010000141.1 GCA_025965555.1 Mycobacterium sp. | reverse complement strand
TCGTCGCCGTACTCGTTCTCGACGGGGTCGCTGATGTCCATGACCGCCACCGACATGTCGCCGTCGCGAATCGCTTCCTGCGCAACCACTCCCAGCGGGTCGCGCGGATTCGGCACCTGATCGCCAGGGCGCTGCGCGACGGGGACCAACATCGAACCCAGATCGGTCGGTGGCCCACCTTCGACGAAGCCAAACTCCTTCCCGGCGGCCACCACGGCGTTCGCCGTCGCATCATCGGTATCGCCGACCGCCGTCAGCATGCCGTTGACGGCCTCCTGTTCGGAGCGCGCCAACTCCTCCAGTTTCGCCAACTCGTCGGCCGACATCCTCACGGGGTCGATCAACACCACCCACTGTTCGGTCACGGTGAGTGGCCCCGCATCAACCTGATCAGCCCTTTTCAGCAGCGCAATTCGCGCATCCCCGATCGTGCCTGCACCGTGGTGCAGCGCGGCCGCCAGGTCGGTGGCGTACCGCGAGAACGTCAACGCGTCCCGTTCGGCCCGTTCGAACATCTTCGACGCCGCCTCTTGGGAGCGCCCGGACCACGCGTTCATCTCCGGCATGCCGTGGCACGCATCGTCGATGCCCTTCACCGCGTCCGACATCGACTGCGCGCCAGAGGTGATCGTCGCAGCCGACGCCGTCAATGAGTCAGGATTCCAGGCCCGCAGGGTTGGGCGTGAAGGCAGCATCGATCAGAACAACCCGTCGAACGTGCCTGCCAACGCATCGTCGGCGACCTCGAACGTGTCACCCGCGCCACGGACGGCCTGCCCCATCTTGGTGACATTGTCCGCCAGCCGGTCCGCCATCGCCCTGAAGTGCTCGCCAACCGGATGGGCCGCCCACTGCGTCGTCGACCCGGGCAGGCCGTCTGCCGCCGTGGTGGCCTTCGTGCCGAGTTCGGCGGACCTGATTACCCCCGCGGCGTTGTTCACCTGTCCAGCCAACGCCCGCAAGACCTGCGGATCGACCTGCATCTTCACCCCCGTGTCGGCGTTACCTACGTTCCCATTATCGAGTGCTTCCGCAGGCCGTTGACGCAGCAATTCCCGCTAGCGGTTCCTCTGGTGGTGGTGATGGCCGCCAATCCAATCGCACCATCGGCGCGACGGACAGTCGACGCCGATCGTAATCAATTGGGCGAGTTCGCGATTCGCGCCGCGATGCGCGCCCGCTGCGGCACCACCACGTACTTCGGGTCGTTCGTCGACGCGACGCCCGCCTCGAACACCCCGAACCGCTGCAGCGCACTGCCCGCTAGCAGCGCCGCGCCCGACGCCGCGACCGCCCAGCGCCGACGACTTGCGACGCACGCGCCGACCGCTCCCCCGACCGTCAGCCACTCCGACGCCTGCCTCAACCGGTGCGACCGACCCGTCGTGTACGCCTCCGCCACCAGGCCCAACCGCCGCTCCATCGTCCGGGACGCCGCCACCTCCAGCGCCGCCCCGGCGACCGCCATCCGCCTCGCCGGGCCCGACTCGTCGAGCGGCGCCAGCAGCATCCCCAGCCCGCCGCCGCTCGCCGCCGCCGAACCCGTGAACACGAACGGCAGGTACGGGTGCGCCTCGTGCCACGCCGGAACCGCCGTCTGCGACAAGAGGACTGCCGTGTAGGACGCCACACCCGGCGCCACCGCCGCTGCTTCGAGACCCGCAGGCCGCGCCGCCCAGCCGAGCAACCGACCCACCCACGTCCGTCGCAAATTCGCGGGCATCAGCTCCGCCATCGCGGCCAGACCCGCGCCCGGCCCGTACGCGCTAAGGATCCACGTGCCGATGCTCATCGGCGAACTCGGCTTGGCCACCCGCAGCATGTGGTGAAACCGCTCCGGCCGACCCAGGTCGCCGACCAGGAAGTACATGCTCGCCGCCAGACTCACCAACGCCCCCAGCCGCGACACCCGCCGCAGTTCGGTCCGGCCCGTCAGGTCCGCCCCGGCCGCCAACATCGCCGACCCCGCCGACAAGCCGCCCGAGAACAGGTACGCCGCGATCATCCAGTTCCACACCGGCGTCTTGAGGATCTGCCGCCCGTAGTACGACCGGAACTCCGCAGGCGGAACGGCCATGTCCTCCTTGCCGCCGCGACGGTGCCGCGTCTGCGCCTTCCGGTCCGAAGCGCCTGCCTCGCTGCTCAACTCGCTCATCAGGTCCGCCCCAGGAACGCCGATACCGCAACCCCCACCAACGCCGACGCCGCCATTCCGGCGTAGCGCCACATCGCTCCGGCGTCGCGCGTCGGCACCACCGGGTCCGGCGGCAGCCCGTACACCTCCGGCTCGTCGAGCAGCAGGAAGAATGCTCCGTCGCCACCGACCCCGTCGTTCGGGTCCTCACCGTACAGCCGCGCCTCGGTCACGCCCCGCTCGTGCAAGGCCTCGACGCGCAACGCTGCCCGCTCCCGAAGCTCGTCGAGCACGCCGAACTGGATCGAGTCCGTCGGACATGCCTTCGCGCACGCCGGCTCCAAGCCGTCGTGCAGCCGGTCGTAGCACAGCGTGCACTTCCACGCCCGGCCGTCGCCCTCGCGCCGCTCGATCACCCCATACGGACATCCCGACACGCAGTACCCGCAGCCGTTGCAGATATCCTGCTGCACAACCACTGTCGAGAACTCCGTGCGGAACAGCGCACCAGTTGGGCACACGTCCAGACACCCGGCGTGCGTGCAGTGCTTGCACACGTCCGACGCCATCAGCCACCGGAAGTCAGGCAGCTCACCGACCATCTCGACGGTCTGCTTTGTGATTTCCGGCATGCCGAGGTCGACCGGTTCACGCGGGTCCTCTCCCACCCCGCTTCGCCCGCCCGGATCCTCCCCCACCCCGCTTCGCCCGCCCGCCGGCTACTCGATGAACGCAACGTGCCGCCACGAGTTCGCGCCCAGGCTGCCGGTGTTGTCGAACGACATGCCCAGCAGGTTGAACCCGTCCTCGGGCACCTCGTTCCACTCCTTGCACGCGACCTCGCATGCCTTGCAACCGATGCACACCGACGTATCGGTGAAGAAGCCCACCCGCGGCGGATGCTCCTCGTAGCCTGCGTCGGCCGCCGGGTCCGCCAGCGGCCCGTGAAAGCTGTTGCCGTGCGGCCCAATCGGTGTATCACTCATGAGGTCTCCTCCGTGTGGTCGATCGACGGCTTCGTCGTGTCCAGGTTGGTGCCGGTGGCCACCGTGATACCCGCCCGCTTCCGGTACATCGCTAGGTACTCCAGCAGCAGCGGGCCGCGGGGGCGTCGGCCCGGCTGGATGTCGCAGGTCGCGACCTTGCTCTCCTGGATGAAGACGTTCGGGTCGACGACCACACCGAGCAGGTCGTTGACCACGTCGCCGTCGATCAGCCCCGAGCTGCCCCAGTGGTACGGCATCCAGATTTGGTGCACCACACGGTCTTCGATGCGAAGGGGTCGCATCCGCTCGGTGACGAATACCCGCGCGTCCACCGCCGCCCGGCTCGTCACGACGTGCGCCCACTCCATGTGCGTCAGGCCACGCTCGGCCGCCAGCGTTGGGGAGACCTCGACGAACAGCGCCGGCTGCAGCTCCGCCAGATATGGCAGATGCCGGCTCATCCCGCCCGCGGTGTGGTGCTCGGTCAGGCGCGCCGCGGTGAACACGAACGGGAACACCTCGCCGTGCGCCTCCGGCGGCGACGGGTTCGACGGGTTGTCCG
>JAOPWT010000136.1 GCA_025965555.1 Mycobacterium sp. | reverse complement strand
CGACGCGGTCGGCTTCGTCAAGGCATTCGCGGACACCGGCAAACCGATCGGAGTGATCTGCCACGGTCCGTGGACTCTTGCTGAAGCGGACGTCATCGCGGGAGTGAGGATGACGTCATGGCCGAGCATCCGAACTGACCTCCGGCGAGCGGGAGCGGACGTCGTCGATGAGGAGGTCGTGATCGATCGTCAATTCGTCTCCAGTCGATCACCCAACGACCTACCGGCTTTCTGCGCCGCAATAGTGGCCCAGTTCGCGAAGGCCAGACAGCCCATCTGACGCGCAGCCGCTTGGCCCTCCGGCGGCGCGAACTGGATCAGTGTCGGTTTCGCACTTCCAGTTCGCGTGCCGGTGCGGCTGTCATTCAAGCAGTGTTCTCCGGAAATCACCGTCGCCCCAGCTCGAGAGCGAGCAGCCCCCCGGCGTAGTGAAACGACAGCGCCTGATCGACCACAACGAGCTGGCCTGACATCGACCCGCAGGCGCGGCCCGCCACCCCGGGCACCCTAGTCGGGCGAGGACTCGGCGCAACCCGCGTCATTGCAGACCCAGGCCTTCTGCCTCAATGCACCCCCGCACCTTCTGAGCCAACCGATTAGGCTAGGGCAACCGGTGGCCGCAGCGTTACCCCCCGCTCCCCTGGTTCACGATCTGTTGGGAGGAGGATTATGCGTCAGCGGCTGCCGAATCGGGCGATGACGGGAATGGCAGTCGTCTGTGTGGCGCTGCTCGTGAACGGCTGTGAAGCACAGGTCTGGGGTACGCCGCCGACCGCTGAGAGCATCCAGCAGGCAACAGTCGCCGCCCCGCAGGCCTCGCCTCCTGCGCTGCCCGAAGCCCTACCCGCCCAGTCGGCGGCGCCATTCGACGGACTCGACGCCCGCGTCCGTCAAGCCACCGCTGACGCGGCTGCGTCTGGGGCCGATATCGACACCGTGGTGTTGGACCGCGACACCGGCCAGATTGTCTCCGACGGGGCCAACAAGCCCTTCCCGATCGCGTCCGTGGTGAAGCTGTTCATCGCCGACGACCTGCTGCTGCAAGAGTCGAAGGGCGAGACGAAACTCTCCGCTGCCGACCGCAAGTCACTCGACCTCATGCTGCGCTCCTCCGACGACGGCGCGGCCCAGAGTTTCTGGAACCGCAGCGGTCAAAACGCCATCATCGCCCGCGTCGTGGCTCGGTACGGGTTAACGGGCACGACGGCACCCTCCGACGGACACTGGGACGTCACGCTAAGCACCGCAAGCGATCTCGTCCGCTACTACGACATGCTGTTGGATGGCACCGGTGGTCTGCCAGCCGAACAGGCCAACCTCATCATCAGCGACCTCGCGCAATCCACCCCGACGGGAACCGACGGGTATCCGCAGCAGTTCGGCATCCCCGAGGGGCTCTATGCCGAGCCGGTTGCGGTCAAGCAGGGCTGGTTCTGCTGCTGGGACGGCGCCAACCAGTTGCACGTGTCCACCGGCACGATCGGACCCGAACGCCGCTACGCGATGGCGATCAGCTCCCTAGAACCCGACGACGCCGCCGCCGCCCGCGAGACCATCACTCAGGCCGTCAGGACGATGTTCCCAGGCGGGAAGATCTGAACGTCGCTGGGAACACAGGGATTTTGTAAGAGGTATCACCGGCTATCTCACGAGTCGGTCGCGGCCGTGACCCGACTGCTCGCCACGGCCTCGCGCAGCGCCGCGAAGTCACGCTCGTTCTGTCGTGCGTACGCCTCGGCGAACCGGGCGAACGCGATGTCGGCGACGTCACCGTTACCGAGGTAGCCCGCGATCGCGACGCGATCACCCGTGCGGGCGTGCGCACGGGCCAGGACGTGCGCGCATGACTGCCCATAGTCAGCGAGCAGTTGCAGAGTCATCGACTCCGTGGTGACCGAGGTCTTCCAATCGCGGAGTTGGCGTACGTAATAGTCGCCCTCGTGACCGTCGGGGCCGGCGCACCGCAGCCAGCCCAGCAGGATGTCGCTGCTGGCCTGCATCAACCTCTCACCCTGCACCACTCGCTCGGCGGCGTTGGCGTAGCCGCTGGCACCAAGATAGTGCTCCATCACCGACGGCTCGGCTTCCTTCACCTGCATCAGCAGGGGATCGCTGTCGTCGCGTCCCAACAGCAGAACCACCCACGCTCGGGTGCCGACGCTGCCCACGCCGACCACCTTTCGGGCCGATCCGACGTAGCGGAATCGGCCGATAAGCCCGCGGCGGCTGGGATCCAGGCTCTGCCGATACTCGTCGATGAGGGCACTCATTTGTTGTTCGTACTGCCGGGCCTGCGCGTCCCCGACGAGCTCGTCGATCGGAATGAGCAGTGGTGGATCACTAACCAGCCGGCGCCGCCCGTCCACAACCCGGGTCAGCTTCGACAGGGCTTGGAGGCTGTCGCGTGTGTGGGCCTTGGTCGCCGTTTGCCGAATCGCCCGTGCGAATGAACGGTCGACACCCGCCTCGACTTCATCGCCGACCACTGTGCGCGCATACCAGACATCGAGCTCACGCATCGTCGCGAGCGTGCGCATCCGGTCTCGGTAAGCCCTCGCGCAGGTCCGCACGACGTCCTCATACTCTTCGCGACCAAAGCCGTTCTCCTGCGCCACGATCGCGACGCTTGTCACCAGCCGCTTGACGTCCCACTCCCAGGGACCCGGCAGCGTCTCATCGAAATCGTTGATGTCGAAGACCAGACTTCGCTCGGGCGATGCGTACAGGCCGAAGTTCGACATGTGCGCATCACCGCACAACTGCGCGTCAAGGCCGGTATGCGGAGCTGACGCCAGGTCATAGGCCATGAGCAACGCTGCGCCGCGGAAGAATGCGTATCGCGATTGCAGCATCCGCCCGTATCGCACCGGCACCAGGTCGGAGATCCGCAAGCGGGCTTGTGACTCGAGCAAGTCGACCGGGTCCGGTCGGTCCTGTGCCACCACGAAATCCGCCATCGCAGACCTGGGCCGCGCCGATCGCCGGCCCCTGCCGAGGTCGTGTCGCTCCTGAACCGAGGGCGTCATGCCCAGGTCGTGGGACGTCGGCGTGATCATGCTCCTAGTGCCGCGGCCGCCGCTCGCGCGTACTAGACTTCTTCAACGGCGTCCAGCGCGAAATGTACGCCTCCGTTGGAGGGGCGTCCATTACCGGCAGCCGCACGCCTCTTCTCCGCCCGATGACGCCACTGATTCCTCGATTCGACTCAGCACGTACGTGGGCATCGCGGTTCCGCACGAAAGAGGTTCCCCGGCTCAGGCTTTGAGCGAGTTTGCGTTGGATCGCGCATATAGTGCATCGAGCACCGCGTATTCGGCTTCCTCGAGCGCGTCCAAGGCGAAATCCATGGCGTCATAGGCGTACGCCTCGGTGATATCGGCGTTCACCGCGGAGTTGTGTGCGTCGATCTGGCCCATTTTCTCGTGCGCGTGTGCCCGCACCTTGGCGACGTGGGCGTTCCACTTCTCGCGCGCCTCCTGCCACTCGGATGACGCGGCATCCCTGGCGGCATCGGACTTGTCCTTCCTCCGATCAGCGGCTGCGGTGGCTCTTTCGTGTGCGGCTGCGGCGTCAGCTTCGAGCTGATCCCGTGTCCGCTTACCGGCCGCTTCTACCTTCTCCATCGCGCTTCTTGCTGTGTCGGCGATCTTCTCGAACTGTGCTTCGAGACCGGCGTCTGACATGAAGGCTCCTTCGTCCACCCAGGGCGGGCCATCCACCCCTACCGTGCATCGTCGGTGGTAGGCGTCTCGACGTCATTGTTCGGCGCGACACGATCGGTGACCACAGATTAGCCACGGCGACAGTTGAATTCGACATCACCGGTCTATTCTCGGCAACCATGGGCCGCATCGGCGATCAAGCGCTGCCGGCGCTCCCGTGAATCGCGTTGAGCGCCTGGCGAGCCAGTTCGATGCCTGGCAGCAGCGGCATCCAATGATGGCGTTCGCCGTCGCGGTGATGAAGAAGTTCGGCGACGATCAGGCCGGAAATCAAGTGGCGTTGTTGACGTACTTCGCCTTCGTAGCCACCTTTCCCCTTCTGCTCGCGCTGACCACGATTCTCGGTGTGGCGTTGCGGAAATACCCTGAGCTTCAGCATGATCTGGTGAACTCGGCGTTCGCCGAGTTTCCAATCATCGGCGGCCAGCTCCATGACCAACTCGGCGTGGCCACGTTCGGCAACGCCGTTTCGCTTACAGTCGGTGTGTTGGGCGCCATCTTCGGCGGCCGTGGTTTCGCCAATGCTCTGCAAACCACTTTCAGCACGCTTTGGTCGGTGCCCAAGGTGGATCGGCCTGGGTTCCCCACCAAGTACCTTCGGGCGGCTGGCCTGCTGCTGCTACTGACTGTCGGTGCGGTGGTGACGGCTGCCGCCAGCGCAGCCGCCGGGGCCGCGACCGCGTTGGGGCTACACGGATTGGGTGCGCATCTGATCAGCCTCGTGGTCGGCTCGGTCCTGGGCTGGGCCTACTTCCTCGCGGCGTACCGGATAGCCACGCCGGCCCGAGTGCCGACACGCTCGATGCTGCCTGGGGCGGCGATCAGTGCCGTGGCCTGGCAGCTGCTGCTGACTGGAGCCGGCGTCATCGCCAGCCATCTGCTGCGCCACGCCCAGGCCGTCGCGGGCCTGTTCGGCATGGTGCTGGGGCTGCTCGCATGGTTCGGGCTACAAGCAACGGTGGTTGTGTACGCCGTTGAGGCCGACGTTGTTCGTGCAAGACGTTTGTGGCCCCGCAGTCTGGTTCCACCCCCGCTGACGGATGCTGACATGGCCTATTACACCGATGCGGTCAGGGCCGAGACCCAGCGACCCGAGCAGAGGCTAGACATCCGCTACGTGTCGGTGGACACCATTGCCGCGCCGCACGATGCGGGTTGATCGCGGACCGCTCCTTTTCCTTGCGGCGCAGCGGCGTTGTCCACGGCTACAGCAAGACTCGAGCGATGTTGTCTCGGGCGACGTCGCAGGAGCACCCGATGTCCTGAAGGCTCGAGTCACCGACATTCGGTCTGGTGTGAACGGAAGTGGGTGCGAATCATGAACAGCTATCGACACTGGCATCGAATGGGTGCTACCGCCGACACCCGGGACGGTCACAGGGCGGCCGGGCGCGGAACCAGCAGGGGCTGACGATGCACACCACCTCTGAATCGGTATCGACGCGTCGCGCCGACGGTATCGCGAAAACGGCGCGGTTGGCCCTTGTTGTCGGCGCGCTTGGCGTCGTGTTCGGTGATATTGGCACCAGCCCGATCTACACCGTTGCGACGCTCTTCAACCCAAGCGACCCGCACCCGGTGCCCATCAATGCCGATAACGTGTATGGCCTTGTGTCGCTGGTCTTTTGGTCGGTGATGATCATCGTCACGCTGACCTACGTCTCTCTCGTGATGCGTGCCGACAACAATGGCGAGGGCGGCATCATGGCGCTCATTACACTCGTGCTGCGTGTGGGCGGACGCGGCCGCAAGGCCGTGGCACTCGCCACGCTGGGCATCTTCGGTGCAGCCTTGTTCTTCGGTGACAGCATGATCACCCCGGCGATCTCGGTGCTGTCCGCGGTCGAGGGCCTCAAGATCGTTGAGCCGAAGCTGGGCGAGTGGATCGTGCCGATGACCGCGGTGATCATCGTTGCCCTGTTCGCCGTCCAGCGGCGAGGCACGGCTGCCATTGGACGCCTGTTCGGCCCGGTGATGATCGCCTGGTTCGTGGCGATCGGGGCGTGCGGTGTGCGCGGCATCGTCGGCCATCCGGCGATCCTCAGGGCGCTCTCGCCGATGTATGCCCTTGAATTCATGGCCGGGCATTTTCACATTGCCTTCTTCGCGTTAGCCGCAGTGGTGCTGGCGTTCACCGGCGCGGAGGCGCTCTACGCCGACATGGGTCATTTCGGTCGGCCGGCGATTACCTGGGGCTGGCTGGCGCTCGTGTTGCCGGCATGCACGCTCAACTACTTTGGTCAGGGGGCATTGCTGCTCACCGACGAGGCCACGGTGAGCGCCCCGTTCTTTCTACTCACTCCGGGTTGGGCTCGCCTGCCGATGGTCCTACTGGCCACCGCTGCAACGATCATCGCCTCCCAGGCCGTGATTACCGGGGCCTTTTCAGTAGCCTCCCAGGCCGCTCAGCTCGGGTACTTGCCGAGGCTGCGAATACTGCACACGTCGGCGTCGAGGATCGGTCAGATCTACGTGCCGTGGATCAACGGGTTTCTCATGGTGGCGGTGCTCATCCTGGTGTTCGCATTCCGGAGTTCGGCGGCGCTGTCGTACGCCTACGGCATGGCGGTAATGGGCACGATCACCATCACCACGCTGCTGTTCCTTTACGTGGCACGGAGAAGATGGCGGACTCCGCTGTGGATCATCGTGATCGGCGGTGGCGCCTTGCTATTTGTTGACCTGATGTTCGTCGGCGCCAACTTGACCAAGGTGTTCCACGGGGCGTGGCTGCCGCTGATGATCGGTGTCGCGGCGTTCGTCGTGATGACGACTTGGCAGCGCGGACGCGAGGTGGTCACCCGGGAGCGGGAGAAAGCGGAGGGGCAACTACGCGAGTTCGTCGACGGCCTCTCAGAGCGTAAGCCGCGGTTACTACGGGTGCCGGGCACGGCGGTGTTCCTCAACCGCAAGAAGGACACGGCGCCCCTGGCGATGCGGGCGAACGTCGACCACAACCACGTGCTCCACGAACAGGTGATCATCGTCGCGATCAACATTGTGTCGGTGCCGCGCGTAGCGGACTCCGAACGTGCGAACGTCGATGCTCTCGGCTGCACCAACGACGGAATCGTCCACGTGACCGCAAACTTTGGGTACATGGAAACGCCGAATGTCCCTCACGTGCTGCAGCTGCTCGACCCAAGCCAGACTGAAGGGCCGATCGCTGTCGACGATGCCTCCTACTTCCTGTCGAGCATCGAACTCGTGGTGGGCGCGGCGCCGACGATGTCCCCGTGGCGCAAGTACCTCTTCATTGCCACGTCCCATGTCACCGCCGATGCCGCCGAGCATTTCGGCCTACCGCGGGATCGCACGGCGATCATGGGTTCGCGAATCGAGGTGTAGCTCGGCGGGTTGAGAGTGCTCAAAGATTGACCCGAACCCCGCGACTGTTGACCGTGACACGAAACATCGAGCCAGGTTGTCAGGGACAACATCGACACTTCAGGGGACGCATTCAAGAATCAAGGGGTCGACGAAAAACCAACGTCGACATCGGTATCCGCTTACCGACAACGACAACGGATGGCGGGGCTACAAAGGCCATACTTTCGACGAAATGAGGAACGCCGTGAATGACATTCTCGGGCAACAGCTATGGAAGTGGAAACTCACCGCAGGCCTGCTGACGATCGTCTTGGGTGGCATCGTGCTGGCTTGGCCTGGTCCAACCATCCTTGTCACCTCGACACTATTCGGCGTCTACCTGCTGCTGTCCGGATTCACCGAACTTTTGGTCGCGTTCACCCTACCGCGGTCTGCCGCCACTCGAATTCTGCTGTTCATCACCGGCGCACTGTCGTTGGTCTTGGCGGTTCTGTCCTTCCGTCACTTCGGCGATGCCTACGCCGTTCTGCTGCTGTCGATCTGGATCGGAATCGGGTTCGTATTTCAAGGCGTTTCCGCGGTCGCGGTCTCGATCGGTGAGCAGAACTTGCCCGGACGTGGTTGGTACGCCGTTCTCGGGGTCACCTCTGTGATCGGCGGCCTCGTCGTTCTTGTCTGGCCGTTTGATTCAATCGTTGTTCTCGCGCTGGTTACCGGCGTGTGGCTCGTAGTGATGGGCGTGGTCCAGAGCGTTCAAGCACTTCACATCCGCAAGGATGCAAAGACCTTACGAGAAGCATTCGACTCTGTATCTGAGCGGTTG
>JAOPWT010000132.1 GCA_025965555.1 Mycobacterium sp. | reverse complement strand
TGCGTGCGCGGCGGATCGTCGTTCTACGGCACCGGGATGAACCCGGGCCTCAACCAGATCATCGGCGTGGTCTGCTCGGCCGACGTCGCCGACATCGAGAACGTCACGACCCTCGAGTCGGTGGACGTCTCATGCCACCATTCGAAGGACACCTGGATCGAAGTCGGTTACGGACTGCCCGTCGACGATCCGAGCATCCCGGGCAGGCTGGAGAAGTACACCCGGGTCTTCGCCGACAGCGTGCTGATGATGGCCGACTGCTTCGGCTTGGAACTCGACGAGGTGAAGTTCAGCTTCGAACTCGGTGCCTGCACCAAGGACGTCGACCTTGGTTGGTACACCCTCCCGAAGGGGTCGCTCGGCGGTAACTACATCAAGTACCAGGGCATGGTCGACGGCGTGCCGAGGGTGGAAACCCACCTCGAGTGGCAGATGACGCCGCATACCGATCCGAGCTGGGACATCAAGGGCTGCTACATCACTCAGATCAAGGGCGATCCCTGCATCTACAACAAGCACATGATCTTTCCCAAGCCAGGCGTCGACCTGTCCAACCCGGACAACTTCGCCTCGATCGGCATGACCGTCACGGGCATGCCCGCCCTCAACTCGATCAAGTCGGTCGTCGAGGCACCGCCGGGACTGCTCACCAGCGCCGACCTCCCGCTGCGCGGGTTCGCCGGGCGGTTCAAGCTGTAGTGGAGGACGAGCGGGCGACGGTGGCTATTCTTCGGTGATGGCGATGGCCTGCCGCGGGCATTGGCGCACGGCCTCGCGCACCGGCCCTTCGTTTTCCGGCGTCACTTCTTCCTGAAGCACGTGCAGGTAGTCCTGATCGTCGAGATCGAAGACCTCCGGGATGATGCCCATGCACACGCCGTTGCTCTCGCACAGGCCGAAGTCGACCACGATCTTCTGCGTCACTTCAGGACCTTCACGGGGACTCGGTGATATCCCGCCACGTTCTGCATGTTGACGCGTTGCAGTCCGTCGAAGTCGACCTCGTATCGCGGCATGAAGTCCAGCAGGTGCTCCAGCGCGATCGCCGTCTCCATCCGGGCCAGCGCCGCACCGAGACAACTGTGAATGCCGTAGCCCAGCCCAAGGTTCTGGGCCTCTGTGCGATCGCGATCGATGTCGAAGGACTCGCCATCATGGAAGGCACGCGGATCGCGGTTGGCCGCGGCACCCATCAGAAACACCGGCTTGCCGGCCGGAATGGTGCCACTGGGCACCTCGACGTCCTTGACGCTGTAGCGGACGTTGTATTGCACCGGGCCGACCCAGCGGAGCAGTTCTTCGACTGCGGCGGGGACCTTGCTGCGGTCCTCCAGCAGCATCTGCCACTGTTCAGGGTGGCGGGCGAACTCCACCACCGCGCTTCCGACGAGTTTGGTGACGGTCTCCGCGCCCGCGCCGCCGAGAAGCGTGGTGAAGCCGGTGATCTCGATGTCGTCCAGCTTGCGTAGGTTGCCGTGTTCGTCGGGGATCTCCGCGGCGATCAGTCGGCTGATCATGTCGTCCTGCGGGTTCTGCCTGCGCTCCACGACAAGCCCGTAATAGTACATCCCCGAGTCGATGTTGGCCTGCATGTTGTCATCGTCGAGGTCGATCTGGCCCGGCTTCCGATGCAGGCTCTTGTCGATCCAGTGTCGGACCTGCTGGCGGAAGTCCTCCGGTACGCCGGCCATGCGGGTGATGACCTCGACCGGGAACGGGCCGGAGAAGTCCTGCACGACGTCGAAGTTGTCCGGATCGGCCTTGCCCAGGTAATGCTGGACCAGCTCGACGACGGTCTCGCGCTGCGAGAGGATGGCGCGCGGGGTGAAGGCCTTGTTGAGCAGGCTGCGCATGTGGCGATGATCCGGCGGATCCATGAAGATGATCGACTTCTGCGGTACCTCGCCCGACCGCACCATGCCGAGGTCGCAGCCCCGGGCCGACGAGAACGACTCGTGGTCCTTGAACGCGGCTGCCACGTCTTCGTGCCGGGTCAGCGCGTAGAAGTCCTCGTCTTCGTCGTAGTACAGCGGCGCTTCGTCGCGCATTCGCTTGTATACCTCGTACGGATTGTCGAAGTACTCCTGGGCAAAGGGGTGGAACACGAGTTTTGGCTTGGTCACTGCATCCTCCTGGGCGCCCGATTTCAGGGCCGGAAACGTTACGGAAGGCTGTGGAACTGTAACGCAAACAGTATGCGCCATTTGTGACGGGGACAACAGCGAATCGCCGGTTCTGCGCCGATTGATCGCTAAGCGTTGCGGCGAGTGCCCGCTTCGACGGCCGAGTCGAGAAGCCCGAGGTCACCGTCGAGTTCTGCGATGGTCTGACGAACCACGGCGACGTCCTTGCCGATGAACTCGCCGACGGCGGCGATGAAGGCCCTCGCAGAACCCGCCGAGGCGATCATGTCGAGCACCCGACTCTGCGCGCTGCCGTGAGTCAGCGCGTTGAGCAGCACACTCTCCTCGATTCCGAACTGGGCGCCCAACCGGGTGCCCTCGGCGACCAGGCCGATCTGCGCCGCGAACAACGTGTTGTTGACGAGTTTGACCAGTTGTCCGGCGCCGGTGCCGCCGGCGTGCAGGATCGGATCTCCGTAGGCGTTGAGCACGGGTTGGACACGGGCCACCGCTTTGTCGTCGCCGCCGACGAACAGCGTGACCTTGCCCGCAGCGATGTCGTGCGGGCCGCCGCTGACCGGTGCGTCGACGACGGCGACGTGGCCGAATCGTTCGCCGATCTGCCGGGCCGTGCGAGGGCTCCCCGTGGTGTGCAGCACCAGGGTCGACCCGGGTCGCATCGCCGCGGCGAGGTCACCGTCGAGGCACAACTGCTTGACCTGATCGTCGGTGAAGACGCAGACGACGACGACCTCGGCGCCGTCGGTGACCGCCTCGAGGTCGCCGACCGGACGAGCACCCAATTCTGCTATCGCCAGGCACTTCTCATCGGTGCGACCCAGCACCTTCACGTCGTGACCCGCGTTGACGAGGCGGCGCACCATCGGCGCGCCCATCCGTCCCGCGCCGACGAACCCGACGCTCATCCCGAAACCATCAGCGTGGATGGTCCATGCACTCGAGAGCCGTGTCGGCGACGGTGAACACCGTGCCCTGCGGCGCCGAGGCGTTGTCGGCGAGGTTCGCCGCGTGCCGGACGTCCTTCTGCAGCAGAGCACCTGCGATCGGCGCCAACCCCTCGAGGGTGCCACCGAACATCGTGATGCTGTTGACGGCCTTGCTGGTGGCCGATCCGCGGGCGAGTACCTCGCAGAGCTCCTTGCGGGGAACGCCGAGCGACTCGCCGAGTTCGAGTGTGCTCATCGCGGCCCCGAGGTTCGCGCTGAACAACAGGTTGTTCAGGATCTTGGTAACCTGGCCGCTGCCGAGTGGCCCGAGATGTACGACGGGATCGGCGAACGTCGCGAACACGGGTCGGGCCTGTGCGACCACGTCCTCATCCCCGCCGACCATCACCAGAAGCGTGCCTTCGGACGCGGCGGGCGAGCCGCCGCTGACCGGCGCGTCGATCACCGAGACACCTTGCTTGGCGGCGGTTTTGGCGATCTCTCGGCACGTGTCCGGGTGCACGGTGCTGTGAATCGCGATGATCCCGCCCGGCTTCATTCCCGCCAGCACGCCACCGTCGCCGTCGAGCACCTGCCGCACGTCGTCGTCACCGACCACGCACAGGCAGACCAGATCGCTGGCTGCACCCAGTTCGGCAGGCGTCTTTGCCACCTTCGCCGCGGTGTCGGCGTACGGCTCGACCGAACTCGGGCGCCGCGCCCACAGCGTGAGTTCGTAGCCGCCCTCGACGATGCGCCGTGCCATCGGCGCGCCCTGACTACCCAGTCCGATGAACCCGACGCGCATCACGTTGCTCTCCTCTTCGCGCAAGCGCTCATCGCGTTGCTCTCCACTTCGACATTCCTGCTCTCGACACATTCGGCCACGAACGACAGCACCCGCTGGTGGTAGGTCTCCGCGGTCAACCCGACGCTGAGATTGTGTCCGCTGTCGGCCATTTCGTTGACCTCCACCCGCGGTGCCGCGGTGAACAGCGCGGCAATCTCGGCAGACGATTCAGGGCCGGACTCCCACACTCGCTCGTGGTCGGCCACGCTGAACTCGACAGGAACCCGTACGCGTGCGGCGACCTCGGCGAAGTCCCGCCGCGGCCAGTTCGCCGTGACCTCGCCTTCGTAGGCGGCACCCCCCGCCGACAACGCTCCGGTCAGGACATCCGGGGGATAGAGCTCGGCGGGCTGCCACAGCAGCTCCCGAAGCCCGACTGGACGCGACGTCAAGGTGGCCTTGCTGATGACGGCCTTGGCTTCGGCGCGGTACCGCAGACCCGTACCGGCCACCTCGACACCCAGGACGTCGGCGCGCCCGTCGGCCGCCATCCGGAGACCGAGTTCGCAGCCCGCCGAATGCGCCATCACGAACAGGCCTGCGCCGCGGGGACTTCCGGCTCCGCCGGCTCCTTCTGGACTGCCGGCGAGGATCTTGTCGACGGCACCGAAGACCAACTCGACGCGGCGCTCGGCCGTGCCCATCTCATCCTGATACAGCGATGACGCCCCGTAGCCGGGTCTGTCGATCGCGATCGCGGTGTAGCCGAGGGAAGTGGCCAAGCGCAGCAACGAAAGTCGCGGATGCCCCGGACAGTCGAAATAGGCCGAGGACGTCGCGCCATGAA
>JAOPWT010000046.1 GCA_025965555.1 Mycobacterium sp. | reverse complement strand
AGACAAATATCCGGCGATCAACATCACGTCGATAATCGGACCCGACGGTCGGGAAATATCGGGCAACGTGCAAGACGTGCTGCGGATCTTGGGTGCGACACCATGAGGGGCCGAGACGTCTTGTCGTTCATGGCATTTGCCGTGATGATTGTGTTTGCGGTGAGCTACATCGGCTCGCTCGGGGTGCGGGTCAGGCCGCCCGCTGACCGAACCAATCTCTCCATGACGGTGGCAGACATCAATGGCATCGTCGTCGATTCGAACATCCTGCTGCGCGGCGTGCCAGTGGGCAAAGTCAGCCATATCGCGTCATCCATCGGCGGAGCCACTATCGACTTCTACGTGGACGGCCGCTTCCCCATCCCGGCCGACTGCGATGTGCGGCTCGACAACCTGTCTGCGCTCGGTGAAACCTATATCGGCCTGTTTCCGCGGAGTCAGGGCGGTCCGATGTTGCACGACGGCCAGCACATCGCAACCGAGATGGTAGAGCAACCACCATCGATCACGGAGCTTGCGGCAAGTGTCACGCGGTTGCTCAATCAGCTCGACCCCGATGCGCTCGAACGCATCATCGGTGAGGTAGATACCGCACTGCCAGATCCAAATTCGGTGCTACCCAACCTGGCTCACGCTAGCGAGATGCTCAGAAACACCGCAGCGGATATGCACGGCCAAGGACGAGTGCTGCTGAGCAACTTCGAGACACTGTTGCAGAACGCTGGGTGGGTCGGGCCCGTGCTCGCTTCGACGGCACCCAACCTCTCGGACAGCGCCAAGAAGGCTTCACAGGTCCTGCAGGGTTTCTCGCTGGGTGCCCTCGAGATAAAGCCGGACGGCATGAAGAAATTCGGATTCTTCCTCGATCGAATCAAGAAGCTATTGGATGCCAACGGCGGTGACCTCAAAGTGCTTGGCGAAGCATTTCGGCCACGTGTGCGAGCCATCGCCGGTGCGCTGCTGAACTTCGACCCCAGTCAGATCCTGGCCAACATCCTGGACACGGTGCCCGCGGACGGCGCGATTACGCTGCGCGTCACCATCCCCCCGAACTAACTAGGCAGGTATGGCTGCCCGAAACCACGAATTGAGGAAAGCACATGATTGTTGATAGCAAACAAGACGCTGGAGCAGATGCGGCCAGGACCGATTCAAGCGGGTCGGCGTCAGAGGACGAAACCCCCATGGAGGACGCGTCGGCGTCAAGGGACGAACCTCAAGGCAAGAAGTCCAAACGAGTGCAGTTTTCGGTTTCTCTTCGAAGCGCGGTGATCGCCGTGGTGATCACCGCCCTTCTCGGCGCCGTCGGCGTGCTGACTTGGCTCTATATCGGAGCGCAAGGCCGGCTTGACGAGCAGGCCCGTCAATCCGAAAACAACGTGCACGCCGAGAAGGTGGCTCTGCAGTACGCGGGAGAAGCGGCGGCGATGAACTACCAAGACCTCAACGCCTGGAAGGGCAGGCTTGTCGCAGGCACCAGTCCCGAACTGAAAGACAAGTTGTCGAAGGCTGCAACGTCGATGGAACAGATTTTGGTACCTCTCCAATGGAATTCGACGGCACATCCGTTGGCGGCAAAGGTTCGCTCCGAAACCGGCGGAGTCTATGTCGTCGACGCTTTTGTCAGCGTTCTCACCAAGACTGCCCAAGCTTCGGATCCACTGCAGTCGACGGCGACATACAGCGTCACAGTCGACAGCAGTAAGGATTGGCAGATCACCGATGTTGGCGGAGTTGGCGACGCGTTACAACCAAAATAGACCTCTCGAAAGGTGACTCGTGATGGGTCGAACTAGGTGGCTGGCGGTGCGAAGCTCCTTGCGCCACTGCATCATCGCGCTAACATGCGTTTTCATTACGTTGTCCGGAGCGGCCGTCGCGACGGGGCCCGTTTCGCGAGCCGATCCATCCGATTACACGCGGCCCCCCGAACCATTACCGTTGGTCATTCCAACGAATTCGGACTGGGTACCGAAGTTTCCATTCCCGTATGACCAAACAAAGGGCAGCGTCACCGATGCGGACATCAACGCGGAACGGGAGATGTGCCAGTGGTTCAATGCGCAATATGACGAATTGATGCGCCAGATCAACAGGCTCCAATTCAACCGGATCACACCGAACGGACCGGGCGAAATCTCGGGTATTGGTTCCGACTGGGACTACAGCATCGGCGACCTTCAACGGCAAGCCGACATCGTCACCGCAAATATCGACCAGTCGGTGGACTTCCTCGCCCCACGCGTCCAAGCGCTCACTCAGACCACTGACCATTCCGGTGACGTCTACTTTCCGCTCTATGAGGGTGAGAGCTTCTACTTACTGTGGCAGCACTTGTCGAACGTCAGCGACGGGATCAAGAGCCACCAACCCGACTGGTTCACCGGCCCATCGGTGAAGAGAGCATTGCGTTGGGGTAACAGAATTCACCGTTCGCACGTATGCGACTAGAGGACGCAGTCCGAATACCTGACAGCCGGCGTCGACCGTGCGATTCGTCTCGCTTCTCGAGTGGCGACGTCGCGAAGCTATCGGCATCGATGTGGCGCGCCGGCTCGCGGGCTGCTCAGAGGAGGAGGAGCGGAATGTATCACCGTAAGAGTGGTTGGAAATGGTTGGCGGCCATTGCTTCGACCATCGGACTGGCGTTCGCCACCGTGGCCCCGGGACACGCGGACCCGCCTGGTGACGTTCCAGCGAATCCGTTTCCAGAGATGGGTCACGTCCTCGCGTGGTATGACAAATTCGAACCAGACCAGTTGTTCATTGCTGACCATCCTGGTGTCTGGTTCTTGTCACCCTCCGGACTCACCTGCGGCATCTGGGATAGGGGAAGCTTTGGTTGCACCGGCGATATCCCGGGGCTACCGCCGGGGAGCAATCACATTGCTTGGTTCAACGGAAATCGCTCGGTGCACTATGGCTGGACCGCGGCCATTCAGTTCCCCCCGGGCCAACCTAATCTGACCCTGCCGCCGCGCAGTTACGTAACCTACAACTCAACGACTTGTGCGATAGAACCCGACAGCACCCTTTATTGCGGGCACGGCGAGTTCAAGTTCTTGATAAACGCGACAGGAACCATATTCAAAGGCTACGACGAGCCCTCCACGCGTGTGTGCCTGAGCTACGGGTCTTGTTGACGGAAATGCTTTTGCGACCGATGAGTCCGGCCGGCATTAAACCGCACGACGAGATGTCCTAGAGAAGGAGTTGTAAGTGCCAAGGCAATCACCTGCTTCACCCGCAGGCCGCACATCGAGGTCGATACTTTCCTGGCCGAGGTCGGCCCGTCCGGTAGCCGTGTGCGCGCTGCTTGTTTCCGGTGGCATCGTCGTGGCACCGTCAGCCTTCGCCGATTCGGTAACCCGCGTACAGGATGCAATGGCCGCCGCGCGCGCCGGAACGTCATGCCCGCCGTTGAACTACAACCCAGTAGTCGAAAAAGCAGCCGCGATCATCAATAAGTCGACCGATGATTACATCGACCACATCTCGACATACCAACCGATCACAGACCCAATGCCCGGGCTGAAGGATCTCGGCTACGGCGGCAATAAGGTCGCCTTGCTTCAAGGCGCCCTGAGCAACGAAGCTGACGCGATAAAGGGCGCGTTGCTAGAAGGGCATGCCGCAATCCCTGATTGCTCCTACACGGACTTGGGAATAGACGTACGACGAAACGAGGCGACCGATAATCTCCTGGTCGTGTACCTGTTAGCGGGGGCCTAGCAATTCCGGAAGGCATACAACCCGACACCTACGAGGGGCTCATATGAATCGCATCCGGCTCGTGATGATCGCGTTCTTAACTGGTATTTTCGCGATCTCGTTGGCCCCGTCCGCTAACGCCCAGGATATCGTTACATACGAGGTCGTCTCGAGCGATGTCGCCGAAGCGACTGTCGAGTACTTCGACTCCTCTGAGCGAAAAGTGTTGACTGCGGTGCCGCTGCCATGGCGAACCAGCGTGACGGTGATCAACGCGCGCGATGCGTCAACCGACGGCGCGGAAGTCCGCGCCGACTGGAGGCCTCGCGTGTGCGATGGGCGAGCCTGGTGTCCAGAGGCCCGGCCGAACAACTGGGTAACGGTCCGGATTTATCTTGGCGGGAAGGTCATCTGCGAAAGCACCCTTGATGTGGGCAATGCCGCCTGCTACGGCAGCACGTCTTTTAAAACTGACTGACAATGGGCTGCGATTCGGCCAGCCAGCGAAGATCGTCGGAGGCCTTCAGTCGGCCCGGCGGGCGGTCAGGGCGCGCAGTTCGTGTAACTCACGGGTGATCGCCTGCTGTGCGGCGTCGGCGCGCCCGGCCGTCATCAAGCGCTTCGTGGCGGCGACGGCCTGCGGGTCCAGCGCGGCGACGATCGCGGCCGCGGTGGCCGCGCGATGGTGGAGCTCGGCGTCGGGCTCGACGCACCAGGCAAGGCCCATCCGGTAGGCCTGCGCCGCGTCGATCCATTCACTGGACAACACGCTCCACATGGCGTCGGCCCATCGGACCCGGGTCGGCAGAAGCGCGGAACTTCCTGCCTCCGGGACGATGCCGAGCTCGGTGAATGGCATTCGCAGGCGGGCGGTTTCGGCGAGAAGGACCACGTCGCAGTACATCAGCATCGTGGCACCGAAGCCGACGGCCAGACCGTTCACCGCGGCGAAGAGCGGTTTGGCGAACTGAGCGAGGGCCTCGAGCAATAGGGTGAACTCTTCGCCGGCGCGATCACGGTCGACATCGCTGGAGCTGGGGTCCAGCAACGAACGGTGTGCCCCCACCGAAAACGCTCGCCCGCGTCCGGTCACCACGACCGCTCGAATCAGGTCATCGGTGCCGCAGCGCTCCAACGCAAGGCGAAACTCGCGATAACCGTTGGCAGTAAAGGCGTTGAGGCGTTCGGGTCGGTCGAAGATCAGCCAGGCCACGGGGCCCTCGCGCTGCTCGGAGATCATCACGTCTCGTTTCCTCAGGGGCCACCGTGCAGGGACGTTGAGCGGTTGCCCGCCCCCCCATGCAGACTATGCAAACGGGTCACGGTATCGACGATCTCGGCGCAGGTTTGCGGACGGCCGTAGTAAAAGCCTTGGGCCAGGCGGTATCCCAAGGATCCCCCGGCGGCGTGCTGGTGGGCATTCTCGACCCCTTCGGCGATGATGGGCAGTCCCAGCGCGCCGGCGAGTCCGGCGATGGCCGCGAGCAGTGCCGGGGCCGGGTGCTCGGGGGTGATGGCGGCGGTGAACGATCCGTCGAGTTTGAGGAAGTCAGCGGGCAAGGTGTGCAGTCTGCTGAGCGAGGAGTATCCAGCGCCGAAGTCATCGATGGCGATCCGGACGCCGCGGGCACGGAGCGCGTGCACGGCAGCAATCGCGGCGGGTGCGTCGACCTCGAGCACGGTTTCGGTGACTTCGAGCACCAATTGCTCGGCCGGCCAACCGGTCGCGATCAGGGTGTCTTCGACCCTGGCGACGTAGTCCGGTTCGATCAGGGCCAAGCCGGACGCATTGACGTTCAAGGTCAGCCGCCGAGGGGCAACGGCGGCCTGCATCGCAGGGGCGTCCAGACATGCCCGATGTAGAACGACTCGGTCCAGTCCGGCGATGAGACCGGTGGCCTCGGCGATTCGGATGACCGCGTCGGGAAGCAGGTCGCCTCCGCTTGGCGGGTTCCACCGGACCAGTGCTTCGACCGCCACCACGGCCGCTTCATCGGCGAGGTCCACGATGGGCTGATAGTGGACCACGAGGTCCTGGCGGGCGATGGCGTCGGCGAGCTCGACGGCCACTTGGGAGCACGCCGAGGGTTCGAGCACCGTTCGATCTCGTCCGGCTTGCTTGGCGCGGTACAGCCCCGCTTGTGCACGGCTGAGCACGATCGAGGCGGATTCGCCGGGCTGCCGGACCGCGACACCAGCGGAGAAGCTAGTGGCCGCCTTCGCCGCCGCACGTAGTCGTTGCACGAAATCGATAGCGCCTCGCTCGGTGGCGCCCGGCAGCAGCACGGCGAACTCGTCCCCGCCGAAACGGGCCAGCGACTGGCCCGGATCGAGCAGTTCCCACCAGGACCGAGCCAGCTGGTGCAACGCCCTGTCGCGGGTGAGGTATCCCCACTGATCGTTGAGGGCGCCGACGCCGTCGACGTCGAACAGCACGATGGCCAGCCCGGGTCCGGAGCGCTCGGCCCGGCCGATCTCGCCGTTCAGTGTGCGGTCGAATCCCTTTCGGTTCAGCACGCCGGTCAACGAGTCGGTGTCGGAGTCCGCTGCGGCTCGCGCCAAGATGGCGACCACCAGTCCGATCGAGACGGTGACCCCCGAGGTCATCAGACCCGACCACCAGGGCCACGCCGGACGCAGCGCCAACACCGTCATACAGCACGCCACCGCGAACCCGATCAAGCAGGCCGACTGCGGCCGGGTGTAAAAGAACCCGCAGCAGGCCACCGGGATGTACAACGTCGCCAGCGACATCGCCATGAGCACGGTCGGCGAGGCATAGACGATCGCGGTGATCATCACCGTCCCGAGGATCGCCGTCCCGCCGTAGTGAACCTGGCCGAGGCGATCCCTTAGCAGCCAGACGGCTACTGCGACACCGATCGTCACGGCCGTACACGCGAGGATCAGCACGGTGGGCACTCCCCACGGCAGCTGAGTCACCACCGCCGCGGCGAGCGCCGCC
>JAOPWT010000042.1 GCA_025965555.1 Mycobacterium sp. | reverse complement strand
CCTGCCGTGGCAGCGCGCCGCTCGACACCGCCATGTCCGGCACCGGTACGACTGTCGCCCCGACAAGGTCGGCCGCCTGTCGGGCCGTCTCGACGAAGGCCGGCTCGGCGAGCAGGACGGTCGAGTCACATCGGCGCACCAGGTCGGCCAACTCGGCCGGGGTGTGCCGTGGCCCGAGCGGTGCCAGTGGTCGATTCGTGGCAGCCCCACCCAGCAGCGTCGCCAGCGCGTCCGCACTGGTAGTGAGAAGAGCCGGGATAGGTTGGCCCGCAGGCACATTGAGCGATTCCAGAAGCTCGGCCGCGACGACTGCCTTGCCGATCAGTTCGCGGCCGGTGACGGAGCCTGCTTCGTCGATCACCGCCTGCCGCGCACTATGTTCGTGGGTGGCGCACAGCTGCTCGACCCACGTCATGCCGGTGCGAACGGGTAATCAGACGGGTGGATACGCCGGCGGCGGATAGACGCCGCGCAGTCCCCACGGAACGAAGTTGAAGAAGTATTCGATTTCATCGCTGGCGTCGTAGTCAGGATTGGGATCCATGTCCTCACCCCTTGCAGTCTTGATGGCGGCTCGCCTCACTGTAACCCAACACCAAATAATGCAATAACTGTTTAACGCTTTATGCTGAGCCCGCTCACGCACACGCCGCACGGCGCTGATCGCCGCGTTCGCGGCGGAAGGATTCACATGCCGCTTTCCGGAAAGACCATGTTCATCTCCGGTGCCAGCCGGGGCATCGGCCTTGCCATAGCCAAGAAGGCTGCCGCCGACGGCGCCAACGTCGCATTGGTCGCCAAGACCGCCGAGCCGCACCCGAAGCTCGACGGCACCGTCTACACCGCCGCCAAGGAGATCGAGGACGTTGGCGGTCACGCGTTGCCGATCGTCGGCGACGTGCGCGACGCCGAATCCGTCGAGGCAGCCGTGGCGAAGGCCGTCGAGCAGTTCGGTGCCATCGACATCTGCGTGAACAACGCCTCGGCGATCAACCTCGGCTCCATCACCGACGTGCCCCTCAAGCGGTTCGACCTCATGAACGGCATCCAGGTCCGAGGCACGTACGCCGTGTCGCAGGCCTGCATCCCGCACATGCTGGGCCGTGACAACCCACACATCTTGACATTGTCGCCGCCCATCCGACTGGAGTCGGAATGGCTCAAGCCGACCGCCTACATGATGGCTAAGTTCGGGATGACATTGTGCGCGTTGGGTATTGCCGAGGAGCTTCGCGCCGACGGCATCGCATCGAACACGCTGTGGCCACGGACGCTGGTCGCCACCGCGGCGGTGCAGAACCTGCTGGGCGGAAGCGAGGCGATGGCCCGCGCCCGCAAGCCGGACGTGTACGCCGACGCTGCGTACGCCGTGCTCAACATGCCCGCCGCGAGTTATACGGGCCAAAGCCTGTTGTGCGAGGACGTTCTGCTCGAGTCGGGCGTTACGGACCTGTCGGTGTACGACTGCGTTCCCGGCGCCGACCTGGGCCTCGACCTGTGGGTGGACTCGCCCAATCCCCCGGGATACACGCCGCACTGACTATTTCCGCGGTGCCGGGAAGTAGCCCTCCTGGGTGGCCATGCAGACCAGATCGCCGGCACGGTTGAAGAACGTGCCGGTCGCCAGCGCACGACCTGCGACTCCACTGGGTGAATCCTGATGATAGAGAAGCCAATCCGAGAAATCTGCCGGGCGATGGAGCCACACCGTGTGATCCAGCAGTGCCGACACGTCGGTTGGCGACTTGCCCAACGGTCCCAGCGCGGACTCCAACAGTGTCAGAGCACTCAGATAGGTCAGGACACAACCGTTGACCACGGGGTCGGTGGGCACCGTCCCCCTTGCACGCAGCCAGATCCGGCTGACCGACGCTGGCGGGGTGTCGAGATCCATTGCGACGCGAGGCGGCGGGTCGACGTAGCGGGTGTCGAACGGGCGGTCCTCGATCCACCAACCGCCGAACTCGGCCGCAAAGGGCCTGAGCTGGTCCTCGATCGTTGGCAACGACTCGGGGCCGGGCACCTCCGGCATCGGGCGTTGATGGGCGGCAGCGGCGACACCGGCCGTGAACGATGCCAGCCCCTGCATCAGTACCGCGCCGTCTTGGGTCGCGGTGACCTCACGGGTGGAGAACGTACCGCCGTCGTGCAGTCTTCCTACTTCGAACTTGACGGGTCGGCGCGCGTCACCGCGTCGCATGAAGTAGACGTGGATGCTGTGCGGCGGGCGATCCGCTGCCGTACGGCTGGCTGCCATCAGGGCCTGCGCGGCGATCTGACCGCCCACGATGTGATGGTTCGGCGTGTCGGGCTGGGTGCCCTCGAACGCATCGCCGCCAAGGTCGGACAACTGGAGAAGGTTGACCACGTCATCCAACGTCGTGCGCATTCGACCCCATCCTCGTTTTGCCAAAGCGATAAATAGTTTACTGTTTGGGTACCAACGGCGCGGAGGAGGTCACGGGAGCGTGCGGATCATCGTCACGGGTGGCAACAGTGGCGTCGGCAGGGCGACCGCCACGGCAATGGCCGCTGCGGGCCACGAGGTGATCATCGCGTGCCGCAGCGTGTCGAGGGGTCGCGAGGCCAGCGCGTCGATGCCCGGCGACGTCGACGTGCGCGAACTCGACCTTGCCGACCTCAGCAGTGTGCGCAGCTTCGCCGACACCATCGTCTCGGTCGACGGGTTGGTGAACAACGCTGGTGTCCTCGGTCTACCGCTGTCCAGGACGGCGGACGGATTCGAGGCCCACATGGGCACCAACCACCTCGGCCAC
>JAOPWT010000041.1 GCA_025965555.1 Mycobacterium sp. | reverse complement strand
TCAACCACGCCGTCAAGGCGGGTCGCTCCCGCGGGGTACCGACGGTGCTGATGACCTTCGATCCCCACCCGATGGAAGTCGTCTTTCCCGGGAGCCACCCCGCTCAGTTGACCACGCTGACCCGGCGCGCCGAACTCGTCGAGGAGATGGGCGTCGACGTGTTCCTCGTCATTCCGTTCACCTCGGATTTCATGAAGCTGACCCCCGAGCGGTACATCCACGAGCTGCTCGTCGAACGGCTGCACGTCGTCGAAGTGGTGGTCGGCGAGAACTTCACGTTCGGGAAGAAGGCCGGCGGCAACGTCGGCATGCTGCGCAAGGCCGGTGAGAGATTCGGCTTCGCGGTCGAGAGCATGTCGTTGGTGTCCGAACACCACCGGGACGAGACCGTCACCTTCTCGTCGACCTACATCCGGTCCTGCGTCGACGCCGGTGACGTCGTCGCCGCGGCCGAGGCGCTCGGCAGGCCGCACCGCGTCGAGGGCGTGGTGGTGCGCGGCGACGGCCGCGGCAAAGGTCTCGGATTTCCGACGGCCAACGTCGCCCCACCGATGTACTCCGCCATCCCGGCCGACGGTGTCTACGCCGCGTGGTTCACCGTCCTGGGCCACGGCCCGGTCATGGGCACCGTCATCCCTGGCGAGCGGTATCAGGCGGCGGTATCGGTCGGGACCAACCCCACCTTCTCGGGTCGCACCCGCACCGTCGAGGCGTTCGTGCTCGATACCCAGGCCGATCTCTACGGTCAGCACGTGGCCGTCGACTTCGTCGCGCGGATCCGAGGTCAGGAGAAGTTCGACTCGATCGACGATCTCGTCGTGGCGATGGAAGCCGACACCGGGCGGGCCCGCACGATCCTGTCGGCGCAGTGACGATTCGGTCTGCGCGCTGAACCGCTGTTAGACTCTCCGGCGACCCAGCGTGCGCTGCAGTTCGCGGCGGCCGCGCCTCAGTTGTCATTCGCGAACCCATGGATGGAGTTTGTTTCATGTCGCTCACCACCGAGCAGAAAAAAGAGATCCTCGGCCAGTACGGCCTGCACGAGGCGGACACCGGTTCGCCGGAGGCCCAGATCGCGATGCTGACGAAGCGCATCTCCGATCTCACCGAGCACCTCAAGATGCACAAGCACGATCACCACTCGCGGCGCGGACTGCTGCTGCTGGTGGGTCGCCGTCGTCGCCTGCTCAAGTACATCGCCCAGGTCGACGTGGCGCGCTACCGCTCGCTCATCGAGCGCCTGGGCCTGCGCCGCTAATCCCAGGTGTGAGACCGCTTCCCGCGGGCGCCGTGGCGGCGCCCGCGCTGATCGTCATGGCGATCGCGTTGGTGGGTTGCTCGTCTGCGGCCGCCGCGGACATGCAGGTGGGGGACTGCCTCAAGGTCGGCGGTCCCCCGGACCGGCCGGAAACCACCAAGGTGCAATGCGGCAGCCCGGAGTCGAACTTCAAGGTCGTCGGCACCACCGAGTCCACCGACCAGTGCCCGACCGACGTCGACTCCTACTACTCGATGCGCAGTTCGTTCAGCGGCACGGGTTCGACCATCTGCATGGACATCGACTGGGTGGTCGGCGGCTGCATGAGCATCGACGCGGACAACGATCGCGACCCCATCCGGGTCGACTGCAACGATGCGTCCGCGCCGAACCGGCAGCGCACCACGCAGATCATGCAGAAGGTCGCCAACGTCGACCAGTGCACCACCGGACTGGGCTACGCCTACGACGAACGCCAGTTCACGGTGTGCGTCGAGGACGTGTCGTAGCAGCCCCGGTCCTGGGGCGGAGCGGCAGCGAGGGGGGACGCCACGGCGAATCGTAGCGTTGCTTCGGTGTAACATGAATGTGTTTTGAGCCTGATCGGGCTCGAACATCCGGTGCGGTTCGCGCATATCCGCGTGCACCGTTCCAGTGCGTCACCTCAGGACCCGTCTACACATGGGCGGTCTTCGGTAGTGGCAGCCGGAACCCCGCAGAAGGGGAGTCCCGGCCGCTTCGATCGACGGCCGTCGGAATTTTCCGGGTTCTCGCGTGTGACGACGCAAAACAGTTGAACACGAGAACCAAAGAGGCCTGACACACGTATGTCTGCAACTGAAATAGAAGACGGCGTATTCGAATCGACCGCCGTCATCGACAACGGGAGCTTCGGCACCCGCACCATCCGCTTCGAGACCGGCCGACTGGCCAAGCAGGCCGCCGGCGCCGTCGTCGCCTACCTCGACGACGAGACCATGCTCCTTTCGGCCACCACGGCCAGCAAGACCCCGAAGGATCACTTCGACTTCTTCCCGCTGACGATCGACGTCGAAGAGCGCATGTACGCCGCGGGACGCATCCCCGGCTCGTTCTTCCGTCGTGAGGGCCGTCCCTCCACCGACGCGATCCTGACCTGCCGCTTGATCGACAGGCCGCTGCGCCCGACCTTCATCTCGGGTCTGCGCAACGAGATCCAGGTCGTGGTCACGATCCTGAGCCTTGATCCCAAGGATCTGTACGACGTGCTGGCCATCAACGCCGCGTCCGCGTCAACGCAGATCTCCGGAATTCCGTTCTCAGGTCCCGTGGGCGGCGTGCGCGTCGCCCTCATCTCCACTCCTGAAGACAAGGCAGGCCAGTGGGTTGCCTTCCCCACCGTCGAGCAGCTCGAGAACGCCGTATTCGACATGGTGGTCGCGGGCCGCAAGACCGAAGATGACGTCGCGATCATGATGGTCGAGGCCGAGGCCACCGACAGGGTCATCGAACTGATCGCGGGCGGCGCCGGTGCGCCCACCGAGTCCGTCGTCGCCGAGGGCCTCGAGGCCGCCAAGCCGTTCATCGCCGCACTGTGCAATGCGCAGCAGGAGTTGGCCGACAGCGCAGCCAAGCCCACCGCCGACTACCCGGTCTTCCCGGACTACCAGGACGACGTGTTCTACGCCGTGTCCTCGGTGGCCACCGACGAGCTGGCCAAGGCGCTCACGATCGCGGGCAAGGAAGAGCGCGAAGCCCGCATCGACGAGATCAAGGTCGAGGTGCTCGAGCGCCTGTCCGACACGTACGCGGGTCGCGAGAAGGAGATCAGGGCCGCCTTCCGCTCGCTGACCAAGAAGCTGGTACGCCAGCGCATCCTGACCGACCACTTCCGCATCGACGGCCGTGGCATCACGGACATCCGTGCGCTGTCCGCCGAGGTCGCCGTCATTCCGCGCGCGCACGGCAGCGCCCTGTTCGAGCGTGGCGAAACCCAGATCATGGGCGTCACCACCCTCGACATGGTCAAGATGGCCCAGCAGATCGACTCGCTGGGACCGGAGACGTCCAAGCGCTACATGCACCACTACAACTTCCCGCCGTTTTCGACCGGGGAGACGGGCCGCGTGGGATCGCCCAAGCGCCGCGAGATCGGCCACGGCGCACTCGCCGAGCGCGCCCTGATGCCGGTGCTGCCGAGTATCGAGGAGTTCCCGTACGCCATCCGCCAGGTGTCGGAGGCGCTGAGCTCCAACGGCTCGACGTCGATGGGCTCGGTGTGTGCCTCGACCCTGTCGCTGCTGAATGCCGGTGTGCCGCTGAAGGCTCCGGTTGCCGGCATCGCCATGGGCCTGGTGTCCGACGACGTCGAGGTGGACGGTGCCACCGAGCGCCGCTTCGTGACGCTGACCGACATCCTCGGCGCCGAGGATGCCTTCGGCGACATGGACTTCAAATGCGCAGGCACCAAGGACTTCGTCACCGCACTGCAGCTCGACACCAAGCTCGACGGCATCCCGTCGCCGGTGTTGGCGGGAGCGCTGGCGCAGGCCAAGGACGCGCGCATCACGATCCTCGAGGTCATGGCCGAGGCCATCGACGAGCCCGACGAGATGAGCCTCTACGCGCCGCGGATCACCACGATCAAGGTGCCGATCGACAAGATCGGCGAGGTCATCGGGCCCAAGGGCAAGATGATCAACTCGATCACCGAGCAGACCGGTGCGTCGATCTCCATCGAGGATGACGGCACCGTGTTCGTCGGCGCCTCCAACGGCGAATCGGCACAGGCCGCGATCGACCTGATCAATGCGATCGCCAACCCGCAGCTGCCCAAGATCGGTGAGCGGTTCCTCGGAACCGTGGTCAAGACCACCGATTTCGGCGCCTTCGTGTCGCTGCTGCCTGGTCGTGACGGGCTGGTGCACATCAGCAAGCTGGGTCGCGGCAAGCGCATCGCCAAGGTCGAGGACGTGGTGAAGGTCGGCGACAAGTTGCGCGTCGAGATCGCCGACATCGACAACCGCGGCAAGATCTCGCTGGTGCTGGTGGCCGAAGAAGCGGACGCAGAATCACCCGAAACCCCCGCCGACTCCTCGACGGACTCGGGTGCTGCACCCGCCGATGCCGCGACAGCCAGCAGCTAAGTACGTTCGACGCAGCACGCTGCCCGGCGGGCTTCGCGTCGTCACGGAGTTCGTTCCGTCGGTGCGTTCGGCATCGGTGGGAGTGTGGGTCGGCGTCGGGTCACGCGACGAAGGTCATAGCGTGGCCGGCGCCGCCCACTTTCTCGAGCATCTGCTGTTCAAGTCGACGCCGACGCGTTCGGCGGTGCAGATCGCACAAGCGGTCGACGCCGTGGGCGGTGAACTGAACGCGTTCACCGCCCGCGAGCACACCTGTTACTACGCCCACGTGCTCGACACCGATCTCGAGTTGGCGGTCGATCTGGTGGCCGACGTGGTGTTGCGGGGACGCTGTGCCGTCGACGACGTCGAGGTCGAGCGCGACGTCGTGCTCGAGGAGATCGCCATGCGCGACGACGACCCCGAGGACACCCTCGGGGACGTCTTCCTGTCGGCGATGTTCGGCGACCATCCGGTGGGCCGTCCGGTGATCGGCAGTGTCGAGTCGATCTCCACGATGACTCGGGCGCAGCTGCATTCGTTCCACGTGCGCCGGTACACACCCGAACGCATGGTGGTCGCCGTGGCGGGCAACGTCGACCACGACCAGGTCGTCGCGTTGGTGAAGGAGCACTTCGGTCCGCGACTGGTGAAGGGCAACGAACCCGTCGCGCCCCGCAAGGGCACCGGTCGGGTGCCCGGTCACCCCAGCCTGCGGCTGGTCAACCGCGACGGCGAGCAGACGCACATGTTCCTCGGCGTGCGGACGCCGGGTAGGCACTGGAAACACCGCTGGGCACTGTCCGTGCTCAACAGTGCGCTCGGTGGTGGGCTGAGTTCGCGCCTGTTCCAACAAATTCGGGAGACACGCGGGTTGGCCTACTCCGTCTACTCGAGTGTCGACACGTTCTCCGATTCGGGAGCGCTTTCGGTGTACGCGGCCTGTCTACCGGAACGGTTCGACGAGGTCACCCAAGTGGCTTCGGACGTGCTGGCCGAGGTTGCGCGCGACGGGATCACCGAGGTCGAGTGCCGAATTGCCAAGGGCTCGTTGCGAGGTGGGTTGGTGCTGGGCCTCGAGGACTCGGGTTCGCGGATGCACCGCATCGGTCGCAGTGAGCTCAACTTCGGCGAGCACCGGACCATCGACCAAACACTGGCCCTCATCGACGCCGTGACGCTCGACGAGGTCAATGCCGTGGCCAAACAGCTCTTGAACCGACCCTACGGCGCCGCCGTCCTCGGTCCGCACCGGTCGAAGAAGTCGCTGCCGCAAGGACTTAGGGGTATCACAAGTTGATGGCGCCGGTGGGCAGGAGCGAAGCGACCGGGGCACGTTTCGAGCCCGGCTTGTCTCGACGCGGACTGCTGGTCGGCGCGGGGGCGCTGGCGGCCTTGGCGGCGTGTTCGAGCAAGCCAACCTCGCGGACCCTGCCGAGCCGCTGTCCATGATCGGGGACGGGTTGGCGGCGCTGGAGCGTCGGTACGACGCGTTCATCGGAGTCTGCGCCATCGATCTCGACACCCGCCGCGCCGCCGACCGCGGGTCGTGCTCCGACGCCGACACCGAGCACAACGTGGGTGCCGATGACCCGCTGACCACGAAGAAGGGCTGGCGCCGCTTCGTCGACCACCAATCCCAGCCGCCTGGGCTGCGCGCCGCGGAGCTGTCGCGGTTGTCGCCGGGCGAGCGGGCCGACTATGACGAGGGCCGCCGCGGCTATCACGCCGACCTGCCTGTGGTGAACACACCGACGATCCAGAATGTGATCAGCACCTCCCGGTTGTTGGTGCAGCTCAACCGCAATCAGGTGTCGGCTTGCCGCGGGGTGATCATCTCTGGGGCTTCGGGTACCGGGAAGACCACCGCGCTGACCCAGTGGGCCGCACCCACGAACGGCATACCCGCAAGCGGTATCCCGCCGATCGGCACCGGCTCCCGATCCTCTACGTCACCGTGCCACCGGCTGCGACGGCGCGGATGCTGGCCGTGGAGTTCGCCCGCTTTCTGGGCCTGGAGTTCACCGGCCGAGCAAATATCACCGACATCGTCAACGCGGTCTGCGCCACCGCCGCAAACACGCGTGTCGAGCTGGTCTGCATCGATGAGCTGCACAACCTGAATTTGGCCACCCGTGCCGGCGCGGAGGTGTCCGACCAGCTGAAGCACTTCGGCGAACGGTTGCTAGCTACGTTCATCTATGCCGGCATCGATGTCGAAGCTCAAGGCTTGTTCGCCGGTGTCCGCGGCCGCCAGATCGCCGGCCGGTTCACCCTCATCCCCACCGCGCCCTTCGCCTACGGCACCGGAGAGCAACGCGACCAATGGCGGCCCCTGATCGCCGCTTTGAGTCCCTCCTGCGCCTGCACCGCCACCGCACCGGCAAGCTGGTGCACCTTGACGAATACCTCTACCACCGCAGCGGCGGCATGATCGGCAGCCTCTCGCAGCTGGTGCGTGGTGCGGCGATCATGGCCATCGAGGACGGCAGCGAGCAGATCAGCAAACAGCTGCTCGAGCGCGTCCCGGTCGACTACTCCGCGCAACGCGCCAACACCGCATCACAGCCAACACGCCGTGCCAGCCGGGCAATCCGCAAGCGGAGCGCAAGCTGATGGGGCTCTCCCGGCTGCCGATCGCCGTCGCACCGGCCCACCAAGAAACCGTCGCCTCCTACCTCACCCGCGCCTGGCCAACCTGCACGGGCTACCGCTGCGGGAACTGTGGGAACCGATCAGCGTTGCACGCCCAGGTAGCCAGCGGCGCGACGTCCTCGCCGACCGGCTTGCGGCCGTGACCGGCCACCGACGTGAGCACCTCGTCCGCGCGCTGCCCGAGCTGCATCCCGCGCCGGGCTGGTCGGCGCTGCGCCATCAGCCCCAGCCCGGCTGCCCACGCTGCGACGCACGACACCCCGGCGGTCCGGTGACCCACCTACTGCCGCACCACCGCTATGTCTGCACCCGCCACCGCTACTGGATCGGGCCGCCGGACATCGACCAGCCAGCCACCGGCCTGGGCGGGCTCGACGATATTGTCCGTGCGCAGCGACACCACCTGCGGCTGCCGGACCGCCACGGTCCGGCTGCCGCCTACGATGCGGTGCTGACCGGGTTCCTGTTCTGCGGACACCTCTGGGCGGAGCGGCGAGAAGACGGCCTCAGTGTTCACCGCGAATGGACCCGCCGCGCCGAGGTCCTCATGCCGCCGGGCACCGAGACGGCGACGTTCAACGCCTCCCGGCTGTTCGCGACGTTCTATCCCGAAGCCGTCCGCCTCGCCGGTCTCATCGCCTCGCCCACATCGCGACACCTTGCTACCGGTGATGCCGATCAGCAACGACAGTTCACCGCAGAAGTCGGGCGTCGCCTGGACAACCCTCACCACCCGGGCGACGGCGGTGACGCTGTCGCCCACTAGATGATATTCGACTGTTGGCGACCGCCGAGCCGACCCGACAGGACTTTCCCCGACAGCCTGCACCATGGCGCAATTCACCCACCGGAGGTCAGTGCAAACAGCCGAGACCGACACAACCGCAGCGCACAATGGTTTGCCCGCACGCGCCGCGGTGGCGGCGCCATCCTGCACCACCGCTCGACCTGGCCGCAGCGGCAACTTGTGACGTGACGTTCGGACCAGATGCACTGGCTCTCCGCAGAATCGAGCGAGGCGGTCATGAAATATGTCATGCCGAACCAATAGGTGGCACGTATGTCCGCAGTAGCGCGGGTGCTGCGACACGAGGCCCCGAACACACGACGACGTCCCAACGGGCAACGTAGGACCGGGTAACCGCGGGCCATCCCTCGCAATCTTCAACTGGACGAGACAGTTGCTGGGTTGAGGGCGGCGGAAATGGTGCGGGGAATGGGAGTGGCTGGTGGGGAGAGGGATTGGTGAGGGTGGGGCGCCGTGTTCAACGAATAAGATACCAGCAACTAGGTATTGCATGTGACTAGCGTTATACTGTAACTTGCATGTATCGGGCGGCGTTGCCCGACGCCATCAGGGGGTCCGGGCTGGCACCGGTAGCCTCTCGGCCACTGCCACCATCGAGGAGCGTTCTAGGCATGACCACCGCATCAACCACCGGCGTCTCGCTGCCCCACATGAGGCTTGACCTGACGCCGGATCAGCTGTTGTCGACCACGCGCACAGTGCGCAAGCGCCTCGATTTGTCGCGCCCTGTGGAGCGGGAACTGTTGGAGGAGTGCTTCGACCTCGCCTTCCAAGCGCCGACCGGTGGCAATCAGCAGGGCTGGCACTTTGTCGTCGTCACCGACGCCGACCACAAGAAGGCTCTTGGCGAGCTGTACCGGAAATCGAAAGACGAGACCGAACCGCCGGAGGCCCCTGCAGGACAGGAGGCCGTGATGAAGTCCGCCGCCTACCTGGCTGAGCACCTCCAGGAGGTGCCGGTCCTGGTCATCCCGTGCATCGAAGGCCGGTATGAAAACGCTCCTCCTCTTTGGCAAGCCATCGCGTGGGGATCGATACTGCCCGCGACCTGGAGTTTCATGCTCGCCGCCCGGGCCAGGGGCTTGGGAACAGCATGGACGACATTGCACCTGGCCCACGAACGCGACGC
>JAOPWT010000010.1 GCA_025965555.1 Mycobacterium sp. | reverse complement strand
CCACCATTGTGGTGTTCAGCGCAAAGATGACGGTGCGAGAGTCGGACAGGATCCGCGCCGTCGGGCGAGCACACGCGCGAACAAGCATCCACTCACTGAACAGGCCGTACTCGACGGCAACGGTCGCGGCGATCTGGTCACGGAAGGCATTCTCGACGAAGCCGGTGTCGATGCTCCTGTCCTTGGCCGCCGCCGTCACGGCGTCGATCACCTGCTGCTCGCGTGCGTGATCCTCGATCGATCCGCCGGTGGTCCACTTCGATGCGGCCACGGCGTCGGCGGTCTGCAAGCGCTGCGCGGCGGCGTCGACCAACGCGAAAAGGGGACTCGGCGCGTCGGCGTGTGACTGAATCGGCCCAGCCATCAAGGTCAGCGCGGCACCGATCGCGACGATCCCGACTCGCACGGCAGAAGCGGCAGTGGTCATGCGGACACGCTAGGCCAGCGGAGCCTCGCGTCGGCGACGCCGTGCCGCTTCGATGCCACCTGCGGCCACGGAATGTCCCTCGGTGCAGCGCACTTCGACGGTGATCGGTGCACCGCAGTCGGCGTGCATCAGCGAGGGACAGCCTTCGACGTGATGAACCCACACGATGACGGTGTGTCACTGGACGTGTTCGTCGACTGGCTGATCGAGGCTGGGCACGCCGTGCACCGCATCGACGACTACGCCGAGGTTTTCCAGAGCGCGGTGCAGACCGCGAAAATCGGTGTGGATGAGGACATTCCGCACCTTTCGCAGGACTTCATCGGCAAGTACATCTCGGACCTGCGGCTGCTCAACGTGCTGACGGAGTGAATTCGACCGGGAGAGTGGTCGGTCCGCTCAGCCCGGTCATCGGCTTCCACGGGGCTTCACCGGTGCGACGAAGGTTGGGCATGAGGCGCGGCATGACCGTCAGCGCCTCGGCGAGCTCGAGACGGGCGAGGTGGGCTCCGAGACAGTAGTGCACACCGCCGCCGAAGGTCTGCATCACCTGCGCTCCGTGGCGGGTGATGTCGAGGCGATCCGGGTCGTCGTAGACCGCGGGATCGCGATTGGCGGCCGAGGTGTTGGCCACGATCATCGTGCCCGCCGGAATCATCACCCCGGCGAGTTCGACGTCCTCGTCGGACGTGCGGAAGGTGCCGAAGGCGACCGGCGAGTGACGCATCGTCTCCTCGACGGCGTTGGCCGCGAACTCCGGTCGCTCGGCGAGCAGTCGCCACTGCTCGGGGTGATCACACAGGACGTCGACCGAGGCCGCCAGCTGGTTGCGGGTGGTGTCGGTGCCTGCCATCAGCAGTCCGACCGCCAGCATCCGAAGTTCGTCGGTGCTCAGGCGATCTCCTTCGTCCTCGGCGCGGATCAACTCGGAGAGCAGATCATCGGCGAGCGCCAGGCGTCGGTGGGCGACCATGTCGTCGAGGTAGGCGTCGAACTCGTCCCACGCGGCGAGGATGGCGGGCGTCTCGGCGGCGGCGTTCCAGCCGAAGGCCTTGAAGATGTCGTCGGTCCAGTCGGAGAACAACTCCCAGTCGTCCGCGGGCGCCCCCAGCAACGCGCAGATGATCGGAATCGGGTAGCGACGCGCGATGTCGGCGACGACGTCGCACCTGCCCTCGGCAGTCTGCTGGTCGACCAGTTCGGTGATGACCTCCACCACCGTCGTGCGCAGCCGCCCGGTGGCTCTCGGCGTGAACGCCTTCGACACCAGCCGCCGCAGCCGGTGATGTTCGGCGCCGTCGAGACTGATCAGATTCGCGGCGATCCGGTCCCACAGCGGCCCGGACGTGATGCCCTGAGCGGCCAGGATCATGCCCACCGGCATGTGAAGGCGAGGATCGCGCAACGCCGAATGCACCAGTTCGTAGGTCAACAGCTCGGGCCCGTGCTGACCGACGGCGATGGGGGACCGTCGTCGCGCCCGACGGATGGCCTCGTGGGCTTCGGCGGGGTTCTTGGCGTCGTCGTAATCCAGGCTCGGCAGATCGGCCTCGAAGACGTTCGGGCAGGTGGTGCGCTGGAAGTCTGTCGTCATGGTGCTCCCCTCCTTGACCTCGACTGATTCTGTGTCCGTGCCGAAGAGTCGACGTCAGTAGTCGCCTACTGAATTCGGACCGTCATCGACACCGAATCGCAAAAAATCAACGACATCCCCGCGGCACCACCCTCCGGTTCTAGGGTGGACAAATGCGGCTGCCTTGGCCGCTAACCGGCCGCTCCACCGAGATGCGTCTCATCGGGGACGCAATCTCGGATCCCGACGTGTCCGGAATCGTGATCAGCGGTGCGGCGGGCGTGGGGAAGAGTCGCGTTGCGCGTGAGGCGTTGGCTGCGGCCGGCTCCGACGGCCACGACGTCCGCTGGGTCGTCGGCACGAACTCGGGGCGCACCGTCCCGCTCGGGGCTCTCGCTGCGTGGGTGGGCCCAGGCGGCGGGGGCGACAGTCTCAAGCTGGTGCGCCAGGTGATCGAGTCGCTGACCTCGGATGCGTCGGGGCGGCGGGTGGTCGTCGCGGTGGACGACGTCCCGCTACTGGACGAGCTCTCGACGTTCGTGGTGGAGCAGGTGATTCAACGCCGCGCCGCCAAGGTCGTGTTCACGGTGCGAGACGACGAGTCAGTGACTCCCACGGCTCAAGGCCTGTGGAAACGCGGTCAGTTCGCGCGGCTCGACCTCCAACCGCTGTCTCGAGACGAGACCACGGCGTTGGTGTCGGCTGCCGTGGGTGGCGCCCTGGATCCGCAGGCCGCGCGACGACTGTGGGAGCTCACTCGCGGCAATGTCCTCTACCTGCGCAACATCGTCGACCAGGAGGTCGCCGAGCACCGAATCGTCGAAGAGCACGGATTCTGGCGGTGGATCGGCGAGCCCGTGGTACCACCGGGCCTCGTCGAGCTCATTGAATCCCGGATCGGAGCACTGCCGACCTCGGTCAGTGACGTCATCGACGCGTTGGCCGTCGGTGAGCCGATCGAGCTGGGCTCGCTGGCCAGGATGACCCATCCGGCGGCGGTGGAGGAGGCCGACCTGCGCGGTCTCATCATGCTGGATCGCACCAACGACCGGGTGGAGGCACGGATCGCCCACCCGCTCTACGGAGAGGTACGCCGCAAGCGGGCCGCACCCATCAGGCTGCGTCGGCTGCGGGGGTTGGTCGCCAACGAGTTGGCCGGATCACAGGACCGCGACGAGTTGCGGGTCGTCGTTCGCCGCGCCACGTTGAGCCTGGAGTCCGATCTGGAACCCGATGCGGACCTTCTGGTGAGCGCGGCACGGGGCGCGATCTGGATGTGGGATCTCGCGCTGGCGGACCGACTGGCCGGTGCGGCGATTCGCATCGGTGGCCCGGTGCAGGCCAACTTCATCAGGTCCTACGCCCTGTCGTGTCTGGGTCACGGCCTGGCGGCAGATGCGGTCCTGCGCGACATCCCCGTCGGTGAATTGACCGACGTCGACCGCGCCAGGCTGGCCTTCCATCGGGCCACCAACAGACTGTTCACCCTCCTGGATCCCGCGGGCGCGAAGGAGTTGATCGACGACGCGCTGCAGACGACACCTCCGGAGGCGCGAAGTTCCGTATACGCGTTCCTGACGGTGTACTGGGCGGTGCGGGGCAAACCGGACGCCGTGGTCGAATCGTCGAAGAACTTCGTCTGGGATGAGTTGTCCGACATCCTGATCGCCCGTCTGACGGCGTGGGCGTTGACGGTCGCCGCCGGTGATGCGGGCCGGACCAGCGAGGCGGTCGCGGCGGCGGAGGCGGGCTACCCGGTCCCCATCAGATCCTTCGTCATCATCACCGACGGCCACACCAGCGCACTCCTGCTGGCGGGTGAGATCGCCAAAACGCAGTATCCGGCCCAGTTGCTGCGTCTTCGAGCCTCCGACATCCCCGACCCCGCGAGTCAGTTCACGCTGCTTGCCGACGGTTTGGCGGGCCGGGCGCACCTCGGTGCCGGTGATCTCGGCACCGCGTGTTCCATGTTGGAGCCGATCGTCAGATTGCTGATCGCCTCGGGTGACCCCAACGGGTGGGGATATCGATGCCGGATTCCCTACACCACCGCGCTGGCGATGCGCGGGTTGTCGGAGCAGGCTGCCGCCTCCCTCGCCGTGCTCGACGCGCAGCAGCATCCGACCTGGCAGTACCTCGACTACGAGTATTCGATCGCCAAGGCGTGGGTGGCTGCCAGCCAGGGCGCCGTCAGCGAGGCCATCACCACCGTGCTCTCGGCGGCTGAAACTGCTCGCACCAATGGGCAATTCGCAGCCGAGGTGATGTGCCTGCAGACCGCCACCCAGTTCGGCGAGCCATCGTGCGGTGCTCGGCTCGTGGAGCTCCAAGAGATCGTCGAAGGGCCACGGGTGGGCGTTGCGGCCCGGTTCGCCGCCGCGCTGCAGCGCGCTGACGCACGCGAACTAGGCCTGGTATCGAAGGACTTCGAGCGCATGGGCGACCTGGTGGCGGCAGCGGACGCCGCCGCGCATGCGGCCCTAATTTACCGCCGTCGGGACCTCCGCGGTTCGTCGCTGGCCTATTCGGCGCGCGCCGAGGAACTCGCGCGCCGCTGCGCAGGTGCGGTCACCCCGGCACTTCGGCAAGGCTCCGAACGGCTCCCCCTGACCGATCGCGAACGTGAGGTCGTGATGCTCATCGGCGAGGGGATGTCCAACCGCGACATCGCAATCCGGCTCACCGTCTCCGTCCGTACCGTCGAGACCCACGTCTACCGCGCGATGGCAAAGACCGACACCGCCACGCGAGACGAGCTCGCCACATTGTTGACCTCGCGGCGGACCGAACGCGAATGACGTTGCACTGCAGACGCACCGCGACCGCGATGCTCAGGCCAGCTGGTCGGCAATCGCCGCCGAGTCGAGCCAGACGTTCTCCCGACTGATGAGTCCATCCCTGAACTCGAAGACGTGCAGAATCCGGAAGGTGATCTGCCGCCCGTTTCCGGGCAGTCCAAGCATCGAGCCGATCACGGTGCCGGTCATCATCTGGTCGAGGATCAGTGCATGACTACTGGCGTATTCGTGCCGCACCGTGTGGTGTTCGGTGGTCTGCGCTGATGTGGCGGTCGACGACCGCACGCATTGCTGTGCGATTCGTCGTCGCCTCGGCGACTCGACCCGCAGATGCGGTCACAGGCGGTACATCTCGCGTGCCATGCACGCATTTTCGAGATAGTCGTAACGTGCTGGGTGCGGCCGAGGCGGCTTTCCGGGACGGTCGGCGCGAGCCAAGCGCGCGGTGTGCACCCTCGAGTGAATCGTGTGGGTGGTGTCGATCCACCAGTGCGGAATTGGTCGTGCGTGAAGCACGGAGAAATGTGGTGACCAGGTGAGCGCCATGTCGATCCCCTCCTTCTTGGCCGACCGAGCTTGATCGGCCTCGATGGAGAAATCGTCCAACGCGCGGTTGACGCGGTCGTCAGTAGCGCGATACTGCCTTCCGAATCTGGTCTGATGTCTCGATACTTACGAGCTGGTGCCGGTTCGTGGCGCAATCCGGGACCCGAGGATGCGATGGCAAACTAAGTTGGTTGACTCGGAGCAAATGACAGGAGACGTGATGCGGCGCAGTCTGCCGTTCGGCGCCCTCGCTGCCTGCGCGCTGATGGTCGTCGCTTGCGGTAATACGGGTGACACCAACGGCACTGGCGCAGACGCGGGCACCAGCAAGACCCCCAGTTCCACCTCGCAGGCGCCACGACCGGTCGTGAGTCCGTCGCTTCTGGACGTCGGCAAGTACCCGACCGCGCCCCGTCCGCCACTGGGGGTTGCCGGCAACCCGGCGTCGGGCGCGCTCGCCGACGCCCAGCACATGGCCGACTTCGTGCTCGGGCCGTGGGAAGTCGACGACAAGCTCGTCGGTACCTATCTCAACAGTTACTACGTGATCGGTACCGCCACCGTGTTGCAGCAGTTGGGGCCTGAGGGAATTGCCGCTGCGGCGGGTCAACACGGTCTCATCAACGGGTTCGCCTCGGCCCGGCAGGAGCCGGACAAGACGGCCATGATCAACGCGGTGCTGCGCTTCGCCGATCCCGCCGCCGCGGCAGCCGCGAGCACCGCGATGGGTGACGCAGCGGCCAAACAAGCCATCAAGGGCGTCACCCCGACCGCAATTTCCATCCCGGATCATCCAGCCGCCGTCGCCTCCACGTACCCCTTCACTGCGACCGGGTCCGACCAGGTCCGGACGACGGTGCGTTCCTTCACGCCACACGGCCCCTATGTGTTCTTGCAGTTCGTCCAGTCGACCGACGGCCTCGATCGCGCCACCGCCCTGGTGGCCAAGGCGATCGACGCGCAGAGTCCGGTGATCGATCAGTTCACGCCGACGCCCGACCTGGCCGCCGTCCCGCTCGATCCCACGGGACTGCTGGCCAGAACACTCCCCGCCGCTGCCAGCGAGACGGCGAAGAACGCGGTCTACGCCACTCGCGGCGCAGAGCACTTCCAGAGTGACCCGGTCGCATCGGCGACGCTGTTCAAGGACACGGGCACGACCGAAGTGGGGATGGGAAGCACGAACGTGTACCAGACCAAGGACGAAGGTTCCGCGTTGATGGTCACCAACGCGTTCAGCCAGGAGGTGTCGTCGGAGGGCACGACACCCGCCGACACCGTCGCGGCGCTCCCCGACAGCCACTGCTATGCGCTGCCGAAGGCGTTCTACTGCGTTGCGCCCGCCGGTCGGTATGCGATCGAAGCCCGCAGCGAGCAGTTGGCCGACGTGCACCAGCAGCTCTCCGCTCAGTACGTCATGCTCACGGCGAAGTAGGCCGTGGGTCGGGCTGATGGTCGATCGCTTGCGCCCGGTTGACGCCGACCAAGATCATCAGTGCGCCTGCGACACCGACCACCGTGACCGGATCACCCGCAAGCAACACCCCGACGATGGCCGCCCACAGTGGCTCGGTGCCGAGGAGCAGGCTCACCCGTGCTGCTGACGTCCGGCGGGCCGCCCACATCTGGACGACGAACGCGAAGACGGTGCACGCCAGAGCCAGATAGATGGTGAGTAGCCAAGCGCGGACGCTCATCTGGGCCGCGACCTCCTCGACGCCGCGGCCGGTGAACGACGAGAGGATCGCGAACACGCCGAGCGCGGCGCACAACTGGACGAGCGTGACGCGTGCCGAGTCGAGTGTGCGTCCCTCGGACAGGTGCGCGATCACGGTGACGTGCACGGACCTGGCGACGCCAGCGAGCAGGATCAACAGATCACCAAGGCTCGGTGCGGCGAACCCGCCGGTCTGGGTCAACACGACCACTCCGGCGACCGCCAGCGCCGCGGGCACGTAGAACTCGCGTGGTAGGCGGGTGGAGCGCACCCGCTGCTCGAGAAGGGGCGTCACGACGATCGCCAGCGAGATGATCAATCCCGCGTTGGCAGCCGAGGTCTTCGTGACGCCGAAGGTCTCGAGCAAGAGGATGACGCTGAGAATCGCGCCGAACAACGAACCCAGCGTCAGTTCGAGGCGGGAGACACCCCGCAATCGCGGGGCCAACACGATGGCAAGTCCGATCGAGGCGAGCGCGAATCTGAGTACCAGGAAGGCGAACACGCCGTCGGCGGTCACGACGTCCTTGGCGACGAGGTAACTCGAACCCCACGCGACTGCCACCGCCAGCAGCGCAAGGTCGACGTTGCGGCGCGCGGGCCGACGATCGGCGGGATGGCTCACGGCGTCCATGGTCACCAAACTCAGACACTGTAGACAAGCGAAACATTCTGCGATTACCCATTAGAATCGCTACATGGATGTCGGGCGGTTGCGACTGCTGAGGGAGCTCGCCGAGCGTGGCACCGTCAACGCCGCGGCGCTGGCGATGTCCCTGACACCGTCGGCGGTATCTCAGCAGCTGAAGATCCTGCAACGCGAGGCAGGCGTGGCGCTGCTCGAACCGGATGGACGGCGTGTGCGTCTGACCGACGCGGGTCGTGTCCTGGTCGCACGAACCGATGAGGTGCTCGCTGCATTGGACCGGGCACATGCCGACATGGACGCCTATCGCACCACGCCGCGCGGTAGGGTGCGGGTCGCGATGTTCCCCTCGGGAGCGGCAATGTTGTTGGCGGGGCTCATCACTCGCGCGGCGGCGCTCGGCGTCGACGTGCTCGGCCGCGACATCGACCAACCCGCGGCCAATGCGCCCGCGCTGCTCGCCGATTTCGACGTCGTCGTGGTACATCGCGACGAGCGCGACACCACGCACCTGAGCCCACGGGTCGACACCACCATCCTGTTGCGCGAACCCCTCGACCTCCTGCTTCCGCCACACCACCGTCTGGCCACCCACGACAAGATCGCCCTTCGGGAGTTGGCCGACGAATCCTGGATCGGTGTGGAGGGCGGTCTGGTGGTCGATGACGTGTTGCGCTCGCTGGCGGCGATCTCGGGCGTGCAGCCGCGAATAGTACAACGCGTCAACGACTTCCGCGTCGTCGAGGAGCTGGTTCTGGCAGGTATCGGGGTCGCGTTGCTGCCGCGCTACGCATTGACGGTCCGGGAACTGGTCCGCAGGCCGCTGGGCGGGATGCGGGCTGCCCGTCGCATCGAGGCCGTGACCCGCACCGGCGCCGCAGCCCGTCCCGCCATCGGCGCCGTGCTGGACATCCTCGCGACGGTGGCCGCCGAGGTCGGGGCGAACGGGTAACCGGTGCCACCGGCGCGGCGCGTATCCCATGTAACGCATCGGGGACGGGAGGACACTTAACGCCTATCGCTCCTCCAACGGCAACGAATGGACATACGTGGACGACCCCGACCAGCCCCCGCGGCATGGGTTTCCCGCTGTGCTGTGGCGGACACTGGAAGACCACCCGCCGCCGGGGCTGTCGCGGATCCGGTGGCGTAGTCCCCTGCGCGGGCCGTGGCTGACGTCGGTGTTCGGGGTCGTGCTGCTGGTGGTCCTACCGATCGTGATCATCACGGGCCTGCTGTCCTACATTGCGTACGGGCCCAGGTTCGGGATGGCCATTCCCGGCGACGTCGGATGGCTGAAGCTGCCGTCGTTCGACTGGCCCAGCAATCCGAAATGGCTGTACCGCCTGACGCAGGGGCTGCACGTCGGCCTGGGGCTGATCATGATCCCGGTGGTGCTCGCCAAGCTCTGGTCGGTGATTCCACGACTGTTCACCTGGCCGCCGGCGCGCTCGGCGGCCAACGTCCTCGAGCGGGTCTCGCTGCTGATGATCGTCGGCGGGGTCCTCTTCGAGATCGTGACCGGCGTGCTGAACATTCAGTACGACTACATCTTCGGCTTCAGTTTCTACACTGCCCATTACTTCGGCGCGTGGGTGTTCATCGCGGGCTTCGTCGCCCACGTCGCCATCAAGCTGCCGATCATGATCCGCAGCCTGCGGTCGCGGTCGTTCGCCGGCGTTCTGCGGACCTCGCGCGCCGACACCGTCCCCGAACCGCTCGACGAGTACGGCTTGGTCGCGACGGATCCCGACGCGCCGACGTTGAGCAGGCGGGGCATCCTGGCCGTCGTGGGCGGCGGCGCCCTGCTGGTCGCCGTCCTCACGGCAGGCCAGACCATCGGGGGGTGGACGCGCCACCTGGCAGTGTTGCTGCCCCGCGGTCGCAGCTATGGCAACGGGCCCAACGACTTCCAGATCAACCGCACCGCCGCCATCGCCCATATCGACCCGGCCCTGACCGGTGATCGGTGGCGGCTCCAACTGCTCGGCGGGCCACAACCGCTCATGCTCGACCGGGTCATGCTGGCGGCGATGCCGCACCACACCGTTGAGCTCCCGATCGCATGCGTCGAGGGTTGGTCGACCGTCGAGACGTGGACGGGTATCAGGCTGGCGGATCTCGCGGCGGCTGCCGGCCGGCCCGAACCTGGCTCGGCCGTCGTCTCCTCGCTGGAACGGTTCGGTGCCTTCAACTACGCCCGGCTGCAGCGGAACCAGGTGCGCAACCCCGACGCGCTGCTGGCCTTCCAGGTCAACGGTGCCGATCTGTCCCTGGATCACGGCTATCCGGCTCGGATCATCGTTCCCGCCCTGCCGGGCGTGCACTGCACGAAATGGGTTGCCTCCATCGAGTTCCGGGACGCCTGATGAAAGAGTTGACGAGTCTCTTCAAGCGACTGTACGGCGAGCACCTTCTGCACCTGATCGTCCTGCTCGGGGCACTGGCCCTCGGCGCGTACGCGATCTTCGTGCTCGGTTTCGACCAGTTGTTCAACCCGAAGGTGTGGTGGCAGTCGATCGCGGTGTGGTTCGCGGTCGCGGTGATCGGTCACGACCTCATCCTGTTTCCGCTCTATGCCGTGGCGGAGCGACTGTTGCCGAAGGAACGCCGCGACGTGATACCGACCAATCCGCATCGCGTGCCGCTGACGAACTATCTTCGGATTCCTACGCTGGCAACCGGTTTGACGTTCGCCCTGTTCTTTCCCGGCATCATCCGGCAGGGTGCCTTCACCTACACGGCCGCGACCGGCCTGACCCAGGAGCCGTTTCTCGCGCGATGGCTGCTGCTCGTGGCGGCCTTCTATCTGACCAGTGCCGTCTGGTACGTCGTGAAGAGTGTCATGACCAGGACTCGTCCAGCTCTCCCAGCGACGCGATGAGGACGCTGTTGGCCGTGTAGTCGACAGGGCAGGCGATGACACTGACGGTGTCGGCCTCCAACGCTTCACGCAAGGTGGGCAACAGCTCGTCGGCCGACGAGATCCGGTAACCCTTCGCGCCGAAACTCTCTGCGTAGGCCACGAAGTCGGGGTTGTTGAACCGGGTGTCGACGTTGTGGCCGATTTCCAGGTCCATCTTCCAGCTGATCAGCCCGTACGCGTCGTCGACCCAGATGAGGATCACGATGGGGGTGCCGACGCGCAGCGCGGTCTCGATCTCCTGCGAGTTCATCAGGAACGATCCGTCGCCCGTGGCGACGAGCACGTTGGCATCGGGCCGTGCGATCTTGGCGGCGATTGCGCCAGGCAGCGTCCACGCCATGGTGGAGAGGCCGTTCGAGATCAGGCACGTGTTGGGTTCGTACGTCGGGTACAGCCGCGCCATCCACATCTTCAACGCGCCGGTGTCCACCAGGACGATGTCGTCGCGTTCCAGCGCCGCCCTGGTGTCGGCGACGATGCGGGCGGGCGCCATCGGGAACCTGTCGTCGGCCCGCCCGCCGTCGAATTCCTTGGCCAGTAGCTCTCGGATGCGCTGCTGCCCGGACGTGGACGGGTGATCGCGCTCCACCGCGGCGGCGATTTCGTCGAGGCACCGGCCGATGTCGGCGTGCAATCCGACCGCGACGTCGTAGTGCGCATCCACCTCGGCGGGAAAGCGGTGGATGTGGATGATCTTCGTGTCGCCACGGGGGTTGATGCGGATCGGATCGAACTCCTGAAGCTCGTAACCCGCGGCGACGATGACGTCGGCCTGATCGAATCCGAAGTTCACGTAGTCGTGGCGCATGAAGCCGACCGCGCCCAGCGCCAACGGATGGTCATCGGGCATGACGCCCTTGCCGTGGAACGTGGTGGCGACCGGAATACCGAGCGTCTCGGCGAATCGGCGCACTGCAGCGGAGGCGTCGGTCCGCGCAGCGCCATGGCCGGCCAGCACCACCGGGTTGCGCGCCGCGCGGAGGATGTCGGCGGCCCTGGCCACCTGCGCGGCCGACGGGTCGTCGGGACGCGGAACGTTGACGCGCAACGGTGTGGCTTCAGCGGGGGCATCGGCGGACTCGACGTCCTCCGGCACGGCGAGGTAGACGGCGCCAGGACGCTCGGTCTGCGCCAGCTTGAACGCCTTGCGCACCATCTCGGGCACTGCGCCTGGCGTCGCGACCAACGCCGACCACTTCGTGACCGGCGCGAACATCGAGACCAGGTCGACGCCCTGATGCGACTCCTTGTAACTGCGTCGCATCCCGACCTGAGCCGACAGTGCCAGCACTGGAGTCGAATTGGTCGTGGCGTCGGCGACACCCAGCAGAAGGTTGATGGCACCGGGTCCCAGGGTCGCCGAGCACACGCCTGCGTTACCCGTCAGCCGCCCGTAGACCTCGGCCATGAACGACGCACCCTGCTCGTGACGGGTGAGCACGTACTCGATCGACGAGCGCGACAGCGCATCGACCAATCTGATGTTCTCTTCACCCGGGATGCCGAAGACGTGCGTGACACCTTCGTTCTCCAGGCATTCGACGATCAACTCGGCCGTGGTGTGACTGGGTGCTGCCATTCATCGAGCCTAAACTCCGGCCCGGTGCGCCGACGGGCCGACCGGTTACCGCTAGCCGGTACTGCGGATGGGGGTGAGCGTCGACGACATCATCTCCCTGTGACGAAATGATCAACGTCATGGCCGTGGCGTTCACCTTCCGAGACGAGGCGT
>JAOPWT010000004.1 GCA_025965555.1 Mycobacterium sp. | reverse complement strand
TGCGGCGAGCGTCGGGCTGTTCGCAGGTACCGCGCATGCCGAACCCGTTTTGATCCCCGACTACCACTGGTGCCCCGGTCAGTACTACGACCCGGGCTTGGGACCGAACTGGGATCAAAATGTTTGCCACGATGACTATCATCGTGACAACGACAACGGCTACAACGACTATCGGGGCGGCCCCCCGCCACCGCCGCAGTGGGCACCTCAGTACGCCGCGCCGGGCAACTACTACACGCCCCCGGGCTACAACGGTCCCCCGCCGCCTCCCGGCGGTTGGCAAGCGCCGCCGTTCTGCATTCCATTCGTGACGTGCCCACCGACATAGTCTCGAGCGTCCGAAGCTAGACGCCCGACGATTCGGCCCGCCGCACCTACGTGTGGCGGGCCGAGAGGGACTGAACACGGGGAGCCCCAGTGGGCTCGTCTCCGGGATGAGTGAATCGCCACGGCGCCAGACATCAGCGCCGCCGTGGCAGTCGCCGAGTCCGCTTCATGAACCGTTCCCTCCAACCCACATCCCTTCGCCCCCAGCAGTTCTCGCGCTCAGCGGACCGCTAGATGGGCCTTGGCCGCCCGCCACCTCCACTTCGACCGTGCCCGTTTCCTTTCACGCCATGGGCGACATTGCACGCTCACATGTTTGCTTTTGCTGGGCTCGGGCAACAGTTAAGACACGGTCGAACGACGGCGGCCACCACGCAATCGGAAGCGGTAGATCACCTGATGTCGACCGACGACCACCCCGATGACAAACCGGTTGTCGACCGGCGACAAAGCCGACCGAGCGATGAATCACCACTGACGACTTTGGCCAGGTTGCCCGCGCTGAGAGTGCTCAGCGAGCTTCCCGTGCCGGTGCTTGCCGTTACCCGCGGCGGTGCGATTGTGTTCGCCAACAACGCATTCGCCACCATGCTCGGCTACGACGAGACAGCCGTCCTGTCACTTTCCTTTCAGGACATCTTCGAGACGGCGACGCAGGCCGAGAGCGCCGTGTCCGTCATTCACGAACACGCCGACCAGCTGGTGGGGCTGGCACACGCCGACGGAGTGGTCGTCCGCGCAGTCATGAGCAGATCCGCCCTCCAACGCGCCGACGATCAGGTGGCGCTCATCACGTTTCAGGACCTGACCGAGCAGTTGTGGCTCGAAGGACGCTGACTGCGAAATAGCCTGTCGCAGGACGGAATTGAGGACCGTCGACCGACGATGGACGACCGCACGGGACAGGTCGGCAAGCCAGCACACGAGCCGCGGGTCAGGCGATTTGAGTCCGTCCGTCCAGTCACCCCGCCGGCCGGTGCGGTTCGGGAATGCATTGGTGCCCGACACGCCGTTGGTGAGCTACTGGCATTTGCCTCCGTGCCCTTCGCGGCACCTGGGCGAGGTGATCTTTCATGGCAGCGTCCTGTGAGTAGCGACCCAGTACGTTTCGAAATCCGCGCCGGGTGGCATACGTAGACCACGTTCGGACAACGGCGCCGGGCACAATTGAGGAGTTGATTTCCATGAGCGCTCTGGACAAGGCCAAGAACAAGGTCGAGGATCTGGGCGGCCAGGCCAAGGAGGCAGGCGGCAAGGCCTCCGGTGACAAGAGCACCGAGAACGAAGGCAAGGCCGATCAGGTCAAGGCCAACTTGAAGGACGCTGGCGAAAAGGTCAAGGACGCCTTCAAGTAGTTCTTCACGAGCACGTAGTTCGGCCCGTCATCCCCAGGGATGGCGGGCCGAATTGTGTTGTCCCCCAATTTGACCGTGATACGTCGGGCAAACTAACTTACGTACTGGTAAATTTGCCGCTAGCGAACTAATTCGGGGGACCATGTGACGGGTGTACTGCTGTACGGCTACCTCGGTGGCTGGATCTTGACCTCGATCGTGGTCGCGGTCGCCGCATGGCGCCTGCAGGACCAGCGGGGACCCGCAGCGCACCCCAGGTTGATGAGCATCGTCGCCGGTGCCGCCTGGCCCGTTCTCGTCGTGGCACTGGCCGAGGCAGGCGCCGTCGCCCTCACCGCAGAGGTGCTGCACGAGAAGCAGCACCTGCTCACCGTCGACGCCTGACGTCGGCTCACGGCGCTTCCCGGCACCGCACCGCCCCGCTCGCGGGTACCACTTGCAAAGACCGTCTAAGCTGTTGGTCATGTGGGCGAAGAAGGCAGCTGCTGCAGCGGTGTTCGCCGTCGCGGTCGCAGGCGCCGTTCCGGGTGTCGCAGGCGCCGATCCGGCCACCCCGACCCCGGCCCCACCGCCCGCCCCCAAGACCACCATCGATGCCGATGGCACGTACGCCGTCGGCACCGACATCGCCCCCGGCGTCTACAGCACCGCCGGGCCCGTCGGGGACGGCGCGTGCTTCTGGAAGCGCCTCGGGAATCCAGACGGCGCAACCATCGACAACGCGCTGACCAAGAAGCCGCAGACCGTCGAGGTCGATCCCACCGATCAGTCGTTCAAGACCAACGGCTGTCAACCCTGGCAGCTGACCGACGGGGCCGCACCGCCGCAGGCATCGGGATTGGCACCGGCACTCGCGGGTTTGCAGCTGCAGGCCATGATGGCGCAACTCAACGCGAGGGCGGCAGCATCGGGGCAGGCTCCCTCGCCCTGACCGGGTGACTCGATCGGGACACGGAGATGATGGCGTCTGACACCATCGAAGCCATGGCCGATCTCATCGAAGTTCAGCGCACCATCGCCGCATCGCCTGCCGAGGTCTTCGCGGTTCTCTGTGATCCGCAGGGCCACGTCGCCATCGACGCGTCGGGCATGCTTCAAGACGCAGACGGCGCCCCCGTGACCGCCACCGGTGACAGCTTCGTCGTGCACATGGATCGCGAAGCGCTCAATGACTTTCCGATGGGCAAGTACGACGTCACCGTCACGATCACCGACTACCAGAAGGACCAGCTGATCGCCTGGACCATCCTCGGTCAGATCAAGCCCCAGATCGGTCACGTCTACGGGTACCGGCTCGAGGCCGACGGCGACAAGACGCTCGTCACCTCGTTCTACGACTGGTCGGGCATCGATCAGAAGTGGCGCGACGCCAACATCTTCCCCGTCATCTCCGAGAGTGCGATTCGCGCCACGCTCGGCATTCTCGACCGCACCGTGCGCCGCGGTTACCCACGCT
>JAOPWT010000618.1 GCA_025965555.1 Mycobacterium sp. | reverse complement strand
CTGGCCGACGAGCACCGGGTGCAGACGGTGTGGGGGCGTGGCTACATGTGGAGCGAGGAGCGCTATGCCGACGACTGACATCTGGGAGATCGTCGGCCTTGCGCTGGCGTGCTCGGTGCCGGTGGTGGTGGCAGGCGCGATCCTGATCCGATTGGCGAGGTCGTGGTCGCTGACGCTCAGCATGGTGGTGCTGGTGCTGATACCGACGGTCGCCACCTTCACCGGTGTCTTCGGCGCCAGCGGGTTCATGCTGTCGCCACGGTTCGAGGGCATCGCCGTCGTCCTGATCATCGTGTCGGTGGTGACCATTCCCGCGGCGATCATGCTGGCGCGCTACCAGGCCAGGCGCACGGTGTGGGAGCAGCAGATCCACGAGGCCGACGAGATTGCCGAGCAGTCGCGACGACAGTTGGTGGCGTTCGTCAGCCATGACCTGCGCACCCCGCTGGCCGGAATCCGGGCGGTGGCCGAGGCGATCGCCGACGGCGTGGTCGAGGACGAGGAGGTGCGGTCGCACGCCAAGCACATCGAGCACGAGACGATCCGACTCTCCGAAATGGTGGACGACCTCTTCGAGATGTCGAAGATCAACGCGGGCGCCGTCCAACCGGCCTACGACAAGGTGTCACTCGACGAGGTCGTCGACGACGTGGTCTCCGCGCACCGGATCGCCGCCGAGCGCGCGGGTGTCGCACTGCGAGCCAGGGTGCCCGTCACGCCCGTCGGCGTGATCGGCAGCGACCGCGCGCTGGTGCGGGTGCTGTCCAACCTGGTGGCCAACGCCATCGCCCACACCCCGGAGGGGGGCTCCGTCGAACTCGCGATCGGCTCCGACGGACTAGGAGCTTGGGCCAGGGTCGACGACACCGGGGTCGGCATCAACGAGGCCGACCTGGCGCGCGTCTTCGACGTCGCCTACCGCGGATCCAACGGCCGGGTGCCGCGCGAAGACTCATCGCTGCCAAGCGGTTCCGGCCTCGGCCTTGCCATCGCCGCCGGGTTGGTGCACGCCCACCACGGCACCGTGTCGGCGTACAACCTCGAGCACGGCGCCCGCTTCGAGGTCCGACTGCCGCTGGCCGGCGAGGGATAGCCCCCGAACTTTCCGCGCCTTCCCCGCGCCTTCCCCGCGCCGAACGTGGGTTACCCCCACGCCTTTCCGCACCTTCGCGTGGGGGTAACCCACGTTCGGCGGGAAGGGGGTTCGGCGCGGGGAGGGGTTACTGGGGGAGGGAGTTTCCCAACCGTTGCGCGGCGGCGAGGTAGTCCTCGATGAACTCCAGCACCACCTCGCGCGCCGGTTTCACCCTGTCCATCAGCCCCACGCCCTGGCCGACGAAGTACGTCGCCAACTCCTGCGCGCCCCGATGACCCTGGTCGGCCAGCGCGTCGATGCGGCGCAGCACCGGCTCGGCCAGCATCGACTGCAGCGGTAGCGGCAGCGTCTGGTGACCGTCGGCGTGCGGCAGCCACGCATCGGTCCAGTCCGAAACCAGTTGGCGCGACGGCTTACCCGTGCGGCCCGCCGAGCGGACGGTGTCGCGCGAGGTCGCCGCGAGCATCTTCTGCACGGTGTGCGGCGCGGTCTCGGCCTCCTCTGTGGTCAACCACACCGACCCGGTCCACGCGCCGTCGGCGCCCATCGCGACCGCGGCGGCCATCTGCCTGCCCGTCACGATTCCGCCCGCGGCGAGCACCGGGATGTCACTGCCGACGGCGGCCAGCGCGTTCAGCACCTCGGGGATGAGCACCAGGGTGGTCACCTCGCCGCAGTGGCCGCCCGCCTCGGTGCCCTGCGCGACGATCAGGTCGACACCTGCGGCCACCTGCTTGACCGCATGCTCCTTCGCCCCGACCAACGCCGCGACCGGCACGCCGCGCTCGCGGCCCGCCTCGATCATGTAGTCCGGCGGCACGCCGAGGGCGTTGGCGATCAGCTTGATCGGGTGACTCATCGCCACCTCCAACAACTCCCGGCCGGTGTCGCCGGTCAGCGCCGAACCGCCGATCCGCGGGGTGGACTCGGCCTCGATGCCGTGCTCGGCCAGCAGCTGAGCGACGAACCCCCGGTACTCGTCGGGAATCCGGTCGACCAGCTGGGTCCGGGACAGGTTCTCGCCCTTGCCCTCGAACTTCGCCGGGACGATGATGTCCGCGCCGTACGGCTTGCCGTGCACGTGCTCGTCGATCCAGGCCAGCTCCCTGTCGAGCTGTTCGGGGGTGTACGCCGTCGCACCCAGCACGCCGAAGCCGCCTGCGTTGGTGACCGCGGCGACGACGTCGCGGCAATGGCTGAAGGCGAAGAGCGGGAAGTCGATGCCGAATCGTTCGCAGAGTGCTGAGCTGGTCACCCCGCCAGTATTCACCCCGTCGCTTCGCTCGCCCCGTCCATGACTAGCCGCGCAACGGCGCGAACGCGAACTCCCGCAGTCCGTCGGACGGATCGACCGCGGCGCGGAAGCCGAGCACGTCGGCGGCCGCAGCGGGATCGGCCACGATGTGACGGACGTCGCCGCTGCGGTACTGCCCGGTGACGACGGGTGGCTGCCCATCGCGGGCCTCGCAGATCCTCGTCGCGACGTCCATGATCGAGATGGGTCGCCCCGAGCACACGTTCAATGCGATGAAACCGTCGGTGTCCGCCGCGACCGCCGCGGCGTTGATGGCTGCCACGTCGTCGACGTGGACGAAGTCCCGCATCTGGCCGCCATCCTCGAAAACCCTTGGCGGCTCGCCTCTCTCGATCGCCGAGCGGAAGATCGCCGCCACGCCGGAGTACGGCGTGTCGCGCGGCATCATCGGACCGTAGACGTTGTGGTAGCGCAATGCGACCACCGAGCCACCCGTCGCCTCGGCCCACGCCAGCGCGTAATGCTCCTGCGCGGTCTTGCTCGCCGCGTAGAGGCTGCGCGGCCGCAGCGGGGCGTCCTCCCCCACCAGCCGCCACTGCAACTCCTCACCCCCGAGCGGGCAGCGGTGCTCGAAGACGCCCGCGTCCAGATCCGCGTGCGTGCGGGGCAGCGGATCGACCGGACCGTGCACCGGGCAGTCGTAGCCGCCCTGGCCGTACACCACCATCGACGACGCCAGCACCAGCCGGTCACACCCCGCGGCGAACATCTCCGAGAGCAGCACCGTCGTTCCATAGTCGTTGTGGCTGCCGTAGTTTGGCGCATCGGACGCGTCGACCCCCGCACCCACGACGGCCGCCTGATGGCAGACCACGTCGACCCCCGGCAGCAGCGAGGCGATCCCCGACGCGTCCCTGACGTCGACCTCGAGCACGCCATCGGGTGCAGTGGGGGACTCCCCGTGCGCGGCGGTCAGCATCACGTCGACCGCGACGACGTCGTGGCCCGCCGCAGTCAGCGCCGCGCACACCTTCGAGCCGATGAAGCCCGCAGCGCCGGTGACCAGGACCCTCACGGCAGCTCGAACGGCAGGTTGACGCCATCGTGCGGCAGACAGTGCGTGCAGGTGCGGACCTGGTCCACACCATCGATGGCCTCGTGCACCAGCTTCTTGAACGGCACCATGTTCTTCTCGAACTCGGCGAACACGTCGACGGCCGTGACACCGGCACCCGACTCGATACCCGCGTCCAGATCGGTCACCAAAGCGATTGCCGCGTAACACATCTCCAATTCGCGGGCGAGCACCGCCTCCGGGTACCCGGTCATGTTGACCAACGTGAAACCCTGCGACGCGAACCAGCGACTCTCCGCACGCGTCGAGAACCGCGGCCCCTGGATCACCACCATGGTGCCGCCGTCGATCACGCCGGGCAGATCGGTCACGTTGGCACGCAGGGTCGGGCAGTACGGATCGGCGAACCCGACGTGGATGCCGCCCGAATCGAAGAACGTGTCCGCGCGGGCGCTGGTGCGGTCGACGAGTTGATCGGGCACCACCATCGACCCGGGACCGAGGTCGGGGGTCAGGCTGCCCACCGCGCAGGGAGCGAAGATCCGTCGCACGCCGAGCGCGCGCAGCGCCCACATGTTCGCGCGGTACGGCACGGTGTGCGGCGAGAACTCGTGATTGGCACCGTGCCGCGGAAGGAACGCGACCTCGTGCTGACCGACCGTGCCGACGGTGATGGCTCCGCTCGGCGGGCCGTACGGGGTGTCGACGCTGATGCTGCGGGCATCTGCTCCGAAGAACGTGTAGAAGCCACTGCCACCGATCACTGCGAGCATGGGCTCATTCTCATGCATGCCCGCGGGGGCCGGCCGCCGGGCGCATGATGACGTAGGTGTGACGGCCCGTAGCTGGGCCTGCACTTCGGCAGCACCGGCTGACAACCTCTCCTACGAGGATCCACCCCTGAACCGGCAAGGCATGCACTGACTACGTCCCCGACGGCTGGCCACCGAACCGCGGGCGCGTGGCTGACATTGGTACTGGGCCTGGTTGGCGTGTTGGCGGGCCTGGCACTTCCCTTCGCGCCAGTCGACGTCGCCACCAGCTCGGTGAGCTGGCCTGCTCCTGGCGAACCGGTGGCATCGAGCTCGGCAGTGTTCGCTCCCTACCGGCCCACGGAACTGACCGCGACCGTGCCGTGCACGGCGCTGCGGGCGGTCGCGCCTGCTGCCGTGGTGCTAGCGACCGGCACCGGATCCGACGGCCTGGTGGTGACCGGCGGCTCGGTGCGGCTCGACGGGCGAAACGTGGAATTGCGCCCTGCCAGAGCCACCGACTGTCGCGCCGAGATCACCGCGGGACCCCGCGGCATCTCGGTCCTGGCACCCGACGGGGAACGCACCGAACTGCCCGATCAGGCGGTGCCCCCGGTCTTCGGTTTCCACACCGATCCGAATCCGGGCGACGGCGCGGGCATTTCGATCACGGCCAGCACCACCGACCCGTTCACCACCTCGCCTGGCGCCGTCAAGGACGGGCTGATCGCGCTGCAACTGCTCGCCACCGGCCTGGTCGTGATGCGGCTCTTCCCGGTGCGCCGCACACGCCGTCGCCGACCGCTGCGATGGCGCAACGCCTGGTGGGTCGACGTCGCCCTCCTCGTGGCCCTGGCCGGCTGGGCGGTGATCGGACCGCTGGCCGTCGACGACGGCTGGGCGACGATGATCGCGCGGAACGTCGCCGCGACCGGCAACCCCGGCAACTACTACCGCTGGTGGAACGCCGCCGAGGTGCCGTTCGCCTTCAGCCAGGAACTGCTCGCGCCGCTAACCACCGTGAGCATCGCACCTCTGTGGCTCAGGCTGCCGAGCACGCTTCTCGCCGCGACGACCTGGTTCGTCCTGAGTCGCGGCGTGCTCGGCGCGGCATTGCCGGTCAGTGCGACGACGGGGCGGGTCCGGCTGCTCGCCGCGGGATGTCTGCTCGCCGCGTGGCTGCCGTTCAATCTCGGCACCCGGCCGGAGTCCTTTGTGGCGCTTGGTGTTACCGCCGCCCTGGCCATCGCCATGCGTGCGCGTGACATCCGTGGACTGAGCCTGCTCGCCATCGTCGTCGCGTTGACCGTGCCCATCAGCCCCAACGGCGTGCTGGTGATGGCACCGATCCTGGTGTTCACTCCTGGCCTACTGGCTGCGCTGAAGGCCGGCTCGCCGACCCGGCTGCACCTCATCGCCCACCTGCTGGCGTTGAGTTGCGTTGCCGCCGTTGGTCTCACCGTCATCTTCGCCGACCAGACCTGGGACGCCTTGGTCACCGCGACCGACTGGCACACGTTCTTCGGGCCGACGCTCCCGTGGTACGACGAGCCCGACCGATATCACTACCTACTGCAGCCCGACCAACAGGGCAGCACCCCGAAGCGACTGCCAGTCCTGCTGGCGCTTGCCATGATTCCCGTCGTGGGCATGCTGGCAGTCCCGCGCCGCCACCGCGACTCCGTCGGGCGCGCCGCGGCCAGGCTGGCGGCAGTCGTCGTCATCGCCCTACTGCTGTTCGCCGTCTCGCCGTCGAAGTGGTCCTATCACCTGGGCGCGGCGGCGGGGTTGTTCGCGGCGCTGCTGACGGTGGCCGTGGTGCTGGTGGCGCGACGCGCCCGCGCGCCCGACCGGTACCGCACGATCGTCGGCATCGGCGGATCCGCGCTCCTGATCGCCGCCGCGTCGCTGGCCTTCGACGGGCCCAACGCGTGGTGGCTGCCCGCGCTCTACGACGTGCCCTGGGCATCGGAACCGCCTCGACCCCTTGGCATTCCACTGAACAACCCGCTGCCATGGCTCGTCGTGGTCATTCTAGTGTCGGTACTGCTTCGCCGCCGGCACCTTGCGCGCGCAGCGGCGGGCAGCCCTGCGGTCGTGGTCCTCACCGCCGTCGCGATGGTACTGACCCCGCTTCTCGGTTCATTCGTCGCCGCGCCACTGCGGCGCCAGCAGGGCTCACTGGCGATGATCAACGTGCACCGCGTGACGGGCTCGAAGGTCTGCGGTCTCGCCGACGACGTCCAGGTTCTGCCCGACGGTCCAACCCTCTCGGCAGCGGCCGGGGGCAGCGAGCAGATGGAGGGCTTCGGCAGGCAGGCCGGATACCTGCCCGCTGCCCCGCCTCCCGATCGGCCCGGTACCGCGCCGTCGACCTACCTGTGGGGCAGCCGCATCCCCGACCAGCAGGCGACCGGCCGCATGACCAGCGCGTGGTTCGTGCTGCCACCGCAGCCGGCCGATGGCGGGGTGGCCCTTTCGGTATCGGGCCGTACCGACGGCGGCAACCAGTTGGCGTTCGAGTTCGGCCGGTCCGATGGCGCCGGCGTCGTCGCACTCGGTGATCGCGCGCCGGTCGACCGACCCGCCCCCGACGAGGATCCCGTCCACCCACTGTGGCGCTCGATCGGGATCGACGCATCCGCCATCCCGGCAGGCGCCGACCGCGTGCGCCTCCGCGCGGTGGACGACCGCACCGACTCCCTTGGCTGGCTGGCGTTCACCGGCCCGCGCCTGCGGTCGGCGATCGGGCTGACCGACTTCCTCGCGGACAAGGGCCCCGTGCTGATCAGCTGGCCCATGGCGTTCCTGTTCCCCTGTGTGCACGACATACCGACGGTGTCGGCAGGCGTCGCCACCACGCCGCGCACCGTCATCGAGTCACCGCACCCGCACTTCACCGAAGACCGCGAGCGCGACATCGGAGGCGTGTTCGCCGCACTCACCGTCTTCGGCGATCTGCACGAGGTCCCCAGCCGCGTCATCGGTCACCCCGACCTCGACTGGGGCAGCGTGCAGGTGTTCGGCGACGTGGCCCGCGACGCGTACCAACGGACGCAGACGCGCACCCTGGTGCCCGGCGTCGGCGGCGTTTCGCACGTGCCGCCGGAGCACTGACCGTTCACAGCATCCTGTGCTTGACTCCGGCGATGGCACTCCCGGACGCACCGATCGGCTTGCGGATCGGCCTGGCCGCGCCGCTTGGAGTAGCGGCCGCGATCCTCGTCGGCCTGACCGCGGGCTGGCCCTACTCGCCCCCCGCCGGCTGGATCGTCGCGGCGCTCACCTATCTGACGTGGACCTGGCTCATCGTCGGACGGCTCGACGCCGACGACACCAAGACGCACGCCACCAGGTACCGCGACGACGACTCCACCCCGTGGATCGCCGACCTCGCCGTGCTGATCGCCAGCGTCGCCAGCCTGGGCGGTGTCGGCTACCTGCTGGTGGCGGGAGCCACGGGCGGTGACGTCGCGGCTGCCGTCGTGGGCGGGCTGAGCGTCGTCGCGGCGTGGCTCACCGTGCACACCGTCTACATGCTGAGATACGCCCGGCTCTACTACTCCGGAGACGCGGGCGGCGTCGACTTCCATACCGAGGGCTACCAACCGGACTACGGCGACTTCGCGTACCTGGCATTCACCCTCGGCATGACCTACCAGGTCTCGGACACCGACCTGACCACCCGTGCCATTCGGATGGCGGCCCTGCGCCACGCCCTGTTGTCGTTTCTGTTCGGTGCGATCATCCTGGCCATCACCATCAACCTGGTCGCCAGCCTGCTCGGCGTGAAGCACTGAGCCGTCGCATGCGACGATGACCGGCGTGGCCAGTTTCGCGCAGTGGGTCGAGGGCGCCCGTCCGCGCACGTTGCCCAACGCCGTCGCGCCGGTGATCGCGGGCACGGGTGCCGCGGCCTGGCTCGGTGACGCCGTCTGGTGGAAGGCCCTGTTGGCGTTGATCGTGTCGCTGGCCCTGATCGTCGGCGTCAACTACGCCAACGACTACTCCGACGGCATCCGCGGCACCGACGACGTCCGCGCCGGGCCGCTGCGCCTGGTCGGATCCAAACTCGCGTCACCGCGCGCGGTCGCCACGGCAGCGGCCGTGAGCCTGGGCGTCGGTGCCGTGGCCGGCCTGGCGCTGGCGATACTCAGCCAACCGTGGCTGATCGCCGTCGGCGCGGCGTGCATCGCAGGCGCGTGGCTGTACACCGGCGGCTCGAAGCCCTACGGGTACATCGGCCTCGGTGAGGTCGCCGTCTTCGTGTTCTTCGGCCTCGTCGCCGTCCTCGGCACGCAGTACACGCAGGCGCTGCGCGTCGACTGGGTCGGCGCGGCGCTCGCCGTCGCGACGGGTGCCCTGTCGTCAGCGGTGCTGGTGGCCAACAACCTTCGTGACATTCCGACCGACAAAGAGTCCGGCAAGATCACGCTCGCGGTGCGCCTCGGGGACGCGCGCACCCGGGTGCTGTTCCAGGTGTTGGTGGCGCTGGCGTTCGTGTTGACGCTGGTGCTGATGCTCGCGACGCCGTGGAGCGCGGTCGGTCTGGTGGCGCTGCCGCTCGCGGTGCGGGCCGCCACACCCGTGCGGTCCGGCCGCGGCGGCAAGGACCTCATCCCCGTGCTGCGCGATACCGGACTCACCATGTTGGTGTGGTCGATCGCAGTGGCCGCAGCGCTGGCCTTCGGCTGATCGCATCCCCGTTCCCGACAGTGGCATCCTGACGGGGTGGGCATCGTGTTTCGGTTGGCGGAGCTACTGCTGATGCTGATGCCCGTGGCCGGCGTGGTGATCGCCGGGGTCAGCCTGTGGAGAAGGTTCCAGCCGTCGTCGGGGCCGCCCTCCGGCGGTGAGCACGACGACCTCCCCTCCACCCCGTCACGCACCGGGTCGAACAATCCAGCTGCCGTGTGGCGCCTCATCACACGCACGCTCGAGGAACACGCCCGCACGGACACCCGCTGGATGGAGTACGAGCTCGACGCCGACAAGCTGCTCGACTTTCCCTTGATGACCGACATGCGGGCACCGCTGACGACGGCGTTTCACAAGGCCAAGCTCCGCGCGGACTTGCTGCGGCCCGCCAAGGCCGAAGACCTCGTCGACGACCGCGAGTCGGCAGCCCAGTACCTCGCGGCCGTCGAGGACTACGCGACGGCGTTCGACGCAGCAGAGACCGAGGCGATCCGCCGGCGGCGCAGCGACTTCTCCGCCGAGAACCAGCAGCGGATCGCCCGCGCCCGCAGCCTGCTGAGCGTGGCGTCGGATACCAGCGCGACGCAGAACGAGCGCGAACAGGCCTACGCGCTGGCGTGCAAGGAACTCGACGGCCTCGTCGTATTGCCGTCGACCACGCGGGAGGGCATCGAGCGCGGCATCGCCGGACAGCTCGACGGCTGAGCCAGCTCGACCTAACCCGCCAACGCCTCAAGCAGCCGCTGAAGGTCGTCCTCGGTGTTGTAGAGGTGGAAGCCGACCCGCACCGCACCGGCCCGCACGGACGCCCGGAGTCCTGCCGTCTTCAGCTTCTCCGCGGCGTCGGCGAACGGCAGTGACACGATCGCAGAAGCCAGCGGCGGCAGCCCGAATTCGGTGCGCAGACGGGTGGCCAGACCCAGGCAGTGCGCCTCGACGGCGTCGCGGTCGAGCGAGGCCAACCACGGCAGCGTCAGACCGGCGCCGAAGGCGCCGAACCACGCGGGCGACGTGTCGAACCGGCGCGCGTCGTCGGCAAGGCGCAGCGGCAGCCCGTAGATCGACGACCACGGCTCCTCGCCGGCGTACCAGTTGGCCAGGTGCGGCGTCATCAGTCGAGAGACCCTGTCGCTCGTCGACATCCATGCCGTGCCGCGCGGCGCCAGCAGCCACTTGTAGACCGCGGCCGCGGTGACGTCGACCCAGCCGAGATCGAGTGCCTTCCATCCGACCGCCTGCGTGACGTCGACCACCGTAATGGTGTCGGCGCCCCCCACCGCGCTGCGCAGCCCCTCGATGTCGAGCACGTCACCGTTGGCGGACTGCACCAGGCTTGCGGTGACCACGTCATAGTCCGCGGCCGAGGCGATCAACTCGGCGCCCGTCATCTCGCTGACGGTCACCCCGCGGCCCACCTGAGCAGCAAACGGAAAGGTGGTGCTGGTGAACTCACCGGTCAGCGTCGCGACCCGGCTGCCGTCGGGGATGGCGCACGCGACCAACCCGAGCAGAGCCGAGACGCTGCCGCCCATGGTCACCGACCCGACGGGCGCGCCGACGAGCTCGGCGTAGGCGGCCCGGCCCAGACGCACCGACTCGTCGAACGACGGCACGTCCATGGTGCCCGCCTGCCATTCACCGATGCGGGCGTTCAGACCGTCGATGAGGAAGGTCGGCGGCAGCCCGTAGGTCGGCGAGTTGAGAAAGCCTGCGGCGCCGACGAACTCCGCCCCGAAGGCGGCCCGCGGCGCAGTCGTCACGATCTCGTCACTTGGTGGGGGGCTCGTCACCGCGTAGGCGGGCCCGCAGCTGTTCGCGGTCGTGACGGCGACGCTCGTCGAACACGGCCATGCTGGCGGTGGCGCGGCGACGCAGCGGGGAGAACAGCCAGATGCCGAGCGGAAGGGCCAGCACGATCGCAAAAAGCACCGGCACCACGATCGGAAACTCGCGGATGCCGAGCAGGCTCCCACCGAAGTAGATCACCACGGCGAGCACCACGACCAGCAGGATGCGAGCAATCGTGTAGATCAGGACGTCGACCACCATCCGCGAACCCGGCCGAGTGGTCGGGCCCCTGGTCGCTTCACCACTACCCTCGCGGCCACCATCCGGGGTCACGTCGCGTCCGCCCTCCGAACCAGCCACGGGCCCGAGCCTACCGACGGCGCGTATATTTACGGCAAGGAGGTTTTTGTGCTGCAGTTCGTTCTCCTCGTCGTCATCTTGGCTGGCCTGGCCTACGGGGCTTGGCGCCTGGTACGCGCGACCGCCAATCGGCCGAGAACCAGGACCATCGGGCCCGATGACGATCCCGAGTTCCTCAACCGGCTCAACCACGGCAAGGACCCTCGCTGAGTGGTTTCTAGTGCGCGGTCATTTCTAGTGCGCGGTCATTTCTAGTGCGCGCCGGGGAATCCACTTGCGACCATGGCCGCCAACTCCGTCAACGCGTCGCGCGTCTCCGGCTTCAACTTGTCGAGGCTGATCTCCGCGCCTTCCTCTAGGTGCGGGTCGAACGGCACCTTGAGCACCGCCTTGCACCGGCGCGAGAAGTGGTCGACGACCTTGCTCTGATCGACGCGCGAACCGCCCCGCCCCGACTGCGGCCGCACCGCGTTGATCACGGCGATCGAGTTGGTCACCAGTTGCTGGTAGCCGTGGGCGTCAAGCCAGTCCAACGTCGCCGACGCACTGCGGGCACCGTCCACGGACCCCGAGCTCACGACGATCAGCACGTCGGCGTTGTTCAGCACCGCCGACATCGCCGAATGCAGCATGCCCGTACCGCAGTCGGTGAGCACCAGGCTGTAGAAGCGCTCGAGCACCTCGAGCGTGCGCTTGTAGTCGTCGCTGCTGAACGCCTCCGACACGGCCGGATCGCTCTCCGAGGCAAGCACTTCCAGTCGGCTCGGACCCTGCGACGTGTAATGACGGACGTCGCTGTAGCTGCTGATGCCCTCGGCGTCGCGCAATAGGTGGCGGACCGTAGACGGCGTCTCGAGTGGCACCTTCTGGCTCAGCGTGCCCCGGTCGGGATTGGCATCGACGGCGATGACGCGGTCGCCGCGCGCCGAGGCGAACGTCGCACCGAGGGTCGCGGTGATCGTCGTCTTGCCGACGCCGCCCTTGAGTGACAACAACGCGATCCGATAGCAGCCGCGCAGTGGTCGAGTGGCCTGCGCGGTGAGCGCCTTGCGGCGCAGTGCCTTGCGTCCCTCACCGAGGTTCACCAGCGTGAACGAACCAAGGTAGAGCCACCGGCGCCAGCCGCCGCTCGGCTTCTTCTTGGGTTGGCCGAGCAGGGCAACGGTCGACAGATCCAGATACGGCGCCTGAACTTCGGGCTCGGTCTTTGGTTCGAGATCGGGCTCGGGAAGCGACGGTTCGGGCTGCGGCGTCGGCAGCTTGGCGACGGGAATGCCGTGGGGCGGCGTAGGCGCGGTCCACTCCGGCGGTATCGACTGGGACGGGTCGCTGAACCGCTGCTGCGATCGGAAACCCGGTGGCTGCTCAGACGCCGGCGGGGTCAACCTCAGCCCACCCCTGCGTAGGAGTGCAGCCCGGTCACGACCAGATTGATGAAGAACAGGTTGAACACCATCGCGACGAACCCGACGACGTTGATCCAGGCGGCCTTGCGGTCGCGCCAGCCCGCCGTCGAGCGGGCGTGCAGATAGGCGGCGTAGACGACCCACGCGATGAACGCGACCGTCTCCTTCGGGTCCCAGCCCCAGTAGCGGCCCCACGCCTCCTCGGTCCAGATGGCACCGAAGATGACGCCGAAGCCGAAGATCGGGAACGCGAAGATCGTCGTGCGGTAGGCGATCCGGTCCAGGGTCTGCCCGTCGGGCAGCCGCTGCACGATGGCGGCCAGCCTGCCGTCGCGGCCCGCCTCGCCCAGCGGCGACATCTTCAGCAGGAACAGCATGCTCGCCACGCCCGCGACCAGGAACACCCCCGAGCCGAGGCTGACCACCGACACGTGGATCGGCAACCAGTAGGACTGCAGGGCGGGCATCACCGGCGCGGCGTTGGAGTACAGCCACTTGCCCGAGACGGCCAGCAGGATCAGGACCGGAAGCAGGACGAACGCCCACAGCGCGCGGTACTTCGGGCGGCGCAGGGTGATCGCCGCCGCGACGAGGCCGCAGAAGCACGTCAGGTTGATGAACTCGTACATGTTGCCCCACGGCACGCGTGAGGTCGCCAGACCGCGCAGCACGATGCAGACCAACAGCATGGCCGTACCGACGTACACCAGCGCCAGGCCCGCCCGACCGATCCGTTCGTCGACGAGACGCCTTGGGACCTCGACGACGACGCCCGGCCGTGCGCTGTCGGCGGCGACGGTGCCCGCTGACACCAGCTCACGGGCATCGGCCTTGCGGCTGCTGCTGTAGGCGAGTTCGACGGCGAGCAGGAGCAGGGCGATGACCAGCACCACGATCGTCGACGTGAAGGCCAGATCCGAATAGCGGGCGAGGCCGATGTCGATGTGCGAATTCACGAGCGTTCTCTCCCGCCTTCTTCCGCCGAGGGCACCAACCGTGCGGTCAGCCTCTCGAACTCGTCGCCCCACCCGGAGTTGTCGGTGCGCGCGAGGCCGCCCAGCTCGACACTCACGGTACCCGGCGACGCTGGTGACAGACGAACCCAGACGCGGCGGCGACGCACCACCAGCGACACCAGCAGCCCGGCCATCATCGCCATCGCCGACACCAGCACCCATACCTGCGCCGGGTCGTGGGAGACCTGGACATTGATGAACGGCACTGCGCCGTCGAATTTCACCACGGTGCCGTCCTTCAGCCGGGTCGACTGGCCCGCCTTCAGGTTCACCCGCGCCTCCTTGTTGAGCCGCTTCTGGTCGATCAGGCTGGGGTCGAGGGTGAACAGCGACTGCGGGCGCCCGGTGTCGAGGCCGGTGTCACCGCGATAGACGTCGATGGCGACGGCGGGGTCGTGCAGGGCGGGGAAGCTCGAGGACAGCAGCTTGCCGTCCAGCTCCTCGGTCGGCGCGAACAATCCCTGGATCGCGATCTGGTTCTTGCGGCGTTCGCCTGCGTTGGGATAGGTGCCCCCGGGCGGGTCGACGCGGATGACTCCCGACGACAGCAGCGTCAGCGGATCGTCGGGCCGCCACTGCACGGTCTGAGTGCGTGTCTGTCCGTCGGGGAAGGTGACGGTGAACGTCGGTGCGTAGCCGTGGCCCTGGAGGTACAGCCGGTCGCCGCCGAGGCGCAGCGGGTGGTTGACCTCGAGCCGGTAGGGGCGCCACGTGTCGGTGTCGAGGTCGTCCCCCGCCTGGTAATCGACGTTCGCCGCGAAGCTCAGTGCCTGTCCGCTCGGCAGATAGTTGGCATCGAAGTCGTTGACCCGCAGGCAGATCGGATGCAGCGAGGTTCCGTCGACGGTGTTGCCCGCCCGGAACGAGTCGAACGCGGCCGGAGACGCCGAGCAGAATCCGGGTCCACCGTTGGCGATGACGATGACGTTGCCCTCGTAGCCGAACAGCTTGCCCGCGGCCACCGCGATCAACAGTCCGAGCAACGAGAAGTGGAAGACGATGTTGCCGAACTCGCGGAGATAGCCCTTCTCCGCGGAGATCTCAATGGTGTCGCCGTCGCGGCGGCTGGTGCGCCGCCAGCCCTTGAGCCGTTGCTCGACGTCGGCGGCGACGGCTTCGGTTTCACCCGCGGTCTCCAGCACATGGTGCTTGGGCAGCCTAGTCAGGTTCCGCGGGGCGGCGACCGGCGTGGCGCGCATGCTGCGCACGTGCTCGGCCAGACGTGGTGTCAGGCAGCCAACCAGCGAGATGAACAGCAGCGCGTAGACCGACGTGAACCAGAAACTGGAGAACACGTCGAACACCTGCAGCCGATCCAGCCACGGCCCGATCAAGGGGTGTTCGGCGAGGTACTCGTCGACCTTGCCCGCGTTGAGGCTGCGCTGCGGCACCAACGCACCGGGGATGGCCCCGAGCGCCAGCAGGAACAGCAGCACCAGCGCGGTGCCCATCGACGTCAGGGTGCGCCAGGTGTTCCGCACCAGCGCGAGCAGTCGCAAATGTGTCCCGACACGCCGTGTTTCGGGCACTTTTGCGTCTGCTCGCGAGGGGGGGTCTGCGGGCGGGGGGGTGGCTTCGCGCGAGGGGGTGTCTTCGGCGGTCATATCGGCAACCGCATGTCGCTGACGAACGCGTCGCGTACCCAGGAGATGAAGTCGGCCCATAGGCCGGTCACCAGCGCGATCCCGACCAGGATCAGCAATACCCCACCGAAGATCTGGATGCCCCTGGTGTGACGGCGTAGCCACCCGAGCCCCTGCACCGCCCGCGCCGATCCGAAGGCCAACAGCAGAAACGGAATTCCCAGTCCGAGGCAGTAGGCGATGACGAGGACCACACCGCGCGCCACCCCCGTGCCATCGGTGGCGGACGCGACCGCGATCACCGCGGTCAGCGTGGGGCCGAGGCACGGGGTCCAGCCGAGCGCGAAAACCGCCCCGAGCAGAGGCGCACCGCCGATCGTGGACAACAGCTTGGGGGTGAACCGCGCCTCGCGCTGCAGCGCGGGGATGAACCCCACGAACACCAACCCCATCACGATGGTGACGACACCGCCAATGCGTTGCAGCAGAAGCTGATTGATCAACAGCGTGGTGGTCAACCCGAGAACGGCGACCGTGCCGAGGACGAACACCACGGTGAATCCGGCCACGAACAGCGCAGCGGCGCCGAGCACGCGCAGCCGCGCGGTCCGCACCGCAATGGCCGAGGGATCCCGGTCGTCCACGCCGACGACCGCCGCGAGATACGACAGATAGCCAGGCACCAGGGGCACCACGCACGGCGAGGCGAACGACACCACACCCGCGAGGGCACTGACGAGCAGTGCGAGCACCAACGGTCCCGCCGACACCAATTGGTCGACCTGGTCGATGCTCACTGCGAGGTACGTCATTTCTCCGCGGCCAGCCTCTGCACGACGGGCATCAGGTCTTCGGCAAGCAGTTCGCGCAGGAACACCGCGGCGACCCGGTGCTGGCGGTCGAGCACGACGGTCGACGGGATGACGGTGGTCGGGTACCTGCCACCGAACGCGATCATGGTGCGCATGGCCGGGTCGTAGATCGACGGGAACGTGACCTTGCGGTCGGTGACGAAATCGACTGCGGCGTCCCGGTTGTTGTCACGCACGTCGATGCCTAGGAATTCAACACCGATGCGACGCGTGGCGTTGTACACCTTCTCGAGTTCGGGGATCTCCGAGCGGCACGGCCCGCACCACTGCCCCCAGACGTTGATGACGACGACCTTGCCCGCGAAGTCATTGCCTGCACCCGTCGCTGCGCTCGCCCCGTCCAGCGAGATGGTCTTCGACGGGTCGGTGAGCTCTGGGCCGCTGATCTTGCCTGGACGGCTTCGACTCTCGGGCGGATCGTAGAGGATGTCGGTCTTGCCGCCCGGCGCCACGAATTCGAAGGTGCCACCCTGGGCTACGGCGTCGTCACCGGTCGCGCATCCGGTCAGCAGCACCGCCGCTGACGCCAGCAAAGCCACCAGCCATCTCACTGTCCCGCCAGCTCCGCGTAACTCCAGCCGACCAACGCCTCGTCGTGGAAGTAGAAGGACGTCAGCGACGCGTGGTTGCACATCCGGTTCGCGGCGGTCGGAAGGTGGTGCAGGGTTTGCCCCGTCAACGAACGCCGCAGGGTAGCCGTCGGCAGCTGATGACTGACGCATACCGCCTCGTGGCCGATGGCCTTGTCTCTGGCCCGGTAGAGCGCTCCCTGCATGCGTTCGGCGATGTGCTCGTACGGCTCGCCCCACGACGGCTGGCGAGGGTTGCGCAGATGCCACCAGTTGCGGGGGTTGCGCAACGCGCCGTCGCCGGGGGACACCCGCTCCCCCTCGAAGACGTTCTCGGACTCGATGAGGTCGGCATCGGTGTCGATCGCCAGACCGTGCGTCGCGGCGATGGGCCCGGCGGTTTCCTGCGCGCGTTCCAGCGGTGAGGCGACGACGTATACGACGTCGTGGCGGCACAGCCACTCGGCCACCCGCGCCGCCTGGGCGCGTCCCTTGTCGGACAGGTGGAAGTCCGGCAGCCGCCCGTAGAGAATCTTGCCAGGGTTGTACACCTCACCGTGCCGCATCACGTGCACGATCGTCTTTTCCGTCACGCGGGCCCCTGCGCCTCGGCGGCGGCCCTGGCTGCGGCGGGCAGTGCAGTCGCGATGCGGTCGAACGCGTCGTCGTCGAGCGCCGTCGACACGAACCACGCCTCGAAGGCACTGCAGGGCGGATAGACGCCGGCATCGAGCAGGGCGTGAAAGAACGGCGGGAAGCGCCACGTCTCGGTTGCGCGGGCCGCGGCGAAGTCGACGACGGGCTCGTCGGTGAAGAAGACGCTGAGCATGTTCCCCGCCCGTGAAACCCGGTGCGTCACAGAGGCTTCGGTCAGTGCATCGGTGAGCAGGCCGGCGAGGCGGTCGGCGTTCGCGTTCAGTGTCGCGTAGGTGGCGTCGTCGGCGGCCCGCAGCGTGGCGAGGCCGGCGGCCATGGCTACCGGATTACCCGACAGCGTGCCCGCCTGGTAGACCGGCCCCAGCGGGGCAAGACGTTCCATCACCTCGGCGCGACCACCGAACGCCGCGGCGGGCAGTCCGCCGCTCATCACCTTGCCGAAGGCGAAGAGGTCGGCGTCGACGGGATCGATTCCGTACCAACCCGATCGGCTGACCCGGAAGCCCGTCATCACCTCGTCGAGAATCAGGAGCGCCCCGTGCTCTGCGGTGACGCGCCGCAAGGCGGCGTTGAACCCGGGAAGCGGGGGCACGGTGCCCATGTTGCCCGCCGCGGCTTCGGTGATGACGCAGGCGATGTCGTCGCCGAACTCGGCGAATGCGCCTTCGACGCCACCGATGTCGTTGTAGGGCAAGACGATCGTGTCAGCAGTGGCCGCACCGGTCACGCCCGGCGAGGACGGCAGGCCGAGCGTCGCGACACCCGAGCCAGCGTCGGCCAGTAGCGCATCGCTGTGTCCGTGGTAGCAGCCGGAGAACTTGACGATCTTCGCGCGACCGGTGAAGCCCCTGGCCAGTCGGATCGCGCTCATGGTCGCCTCGGTGCCGGAGTTGACCAGTCGGAGCTTGTCGACGGCGGCGACGCGGTCGATGATCTCCCGCGCCAACTCAGTCTCCGACGG